>CADCTM010000114.1:0-11089 GCA_902805485.1 uncultured Coleofasciculus sp.
GTTGATTTATATAATAGAAAAGATATAGCGGTTCTTAATTGTGTATGATATGCAGAATTGCCGGATAGCACAGCAGTACGCCCCTACAGATTTACTGCATCTAACCGAGAAGGGCTATAGGTTGATTACAAATTTTTTTCATTCATCTTTCTTCCTTTAAGAAAATAAGTAATCATTTCTCCCTTTCCCTTCACTTCAATAATTCCCCGTTTTTCCAATCTGAATTTGTGACGTAATCGCTCATAAGTGGCAGTAGTAACTTGAATACAACCCGGTATTCCCTGTGATTCCATCCGAGAAGCCGTATTCACTGTGTCACCCCACAAATCATAAATAAACTTATTTAAACCAATTACTCCAGCAACAACCGGACCACTACTAATTCCAATCCGAATGTGGAACGGTTCGCCATCATCGCGTTTAAATCGAGCAATTTCTTGTTGCATATCTAGTGCCATTTGAGCAATCGCTTCTGCATGATCAGCTCTCGCTGTAGGCAATCCGCCAACTACCATATAAGCATCACCAATAGTCTTAATTTTCTCTAAACCTAATCGTTGTGCGAGTCGGTCAAAAGTCGAGAAAATTTCATTAAGTTGTTTAACCAATTCATGGGGAGAAATATGGCTAGAAAGTTGGGTAAAACTAACAATATCAGCAAATAAAACCGTAACTTCTTCAAAACTGTCAGCAATCGTATGTTCGTCTTGTTTCAAGCGGTCGGCGATCGCTTCTGGTAAAATATTAAGTAACAAGCGATCCGATTGTTCTTGTGCAGTCCGCGCTTGTTCATAAAGTTCAGCTTGACTAATTGCGATCGCTAATTGATCCGCAACCGCTTGCACCAATTCCACCTCCCTAACTATCCAAGGGCGGATACCGCTACAGTGAGCGCAATAGAGGACACCAATTCCCTCAGTACCAACTCGAATTGGTAGGGATAAAAAGGCTGTATAACCAAGAGAAAGCAAAAACTGCTGCTCCAGTGGATCGTCTAACGTCCTCACATCATGGCTTAATCTTGCACTCATCCGGAAAAGCTCTTCCAAAAACTCCTCTGGAGAAGAAACAACATTACCCAGAGGATAGCGCCCCAAATGACTTGGTAATGCTGAATTCTTAGCTTCCTTAACCGTTTCCCAATACGGTTGCTCCGGATCAGAACGAAACCACATAAAATGACAACGGTCAATTTCTAATAAATTCCGAATCTCATGAACCGCTGTTTCCAAAATAGTATCAAGGTCAAGAGAATTCCGAATCGCTTTCGCTAATCGGTTCAGTAATTCTTCTTGTTGCGCGAGTTCTCGATACTTTGCTTCCGACTGTCGTAAAACTTCTTCAGCTTGCTTACGTTGAGTAATATCCGTCGTTACTGCCAGTACACATAGCTCATTTTCTAAGTTAATAACTTCTGCCGAAAGTAAGCCAACCAATATCTCCCCGGACTTCTTGAAAAACTCAAATTCCAAAGCAAGAATTGCGCCATGATTCTGCAAAGTTTGCCTAATCATTGCCCGTTCTTCAGGCTGCGTCCAAATCCCCAAATCGGCAGTAGTCCTACCAATTACTTCCTCCCGAGAGTAACCAGAAGAACGCAGAAAACTCTCGTTTACTTCAACAAAACGTCCCTCTTCAAGGGTACTAATAGTAATAAAATCTGGCGAAGAACTAAACGCCTTCGAGAACTTTTCTTCAGAAATTCGTAGCGCCTCCTCAGCCTGTTTGCGGTCAGTAATATTACGTACAATGATTAACGCTTCATCTTGTCCACAAGGAACAATGCGAGACTCCTCATAGTGCGTTTTGCCTTCGATAACTAGTTGATATTCATGCACTTGAATTTCTCCAGTTACAAGAGCCTGCTGCACGGCATCAAGACGCCCTATCGCTATTTCTAAGGGCAAAACCTCATAGACACTTCTCCCGACAACTTGATCATTCGGGACAAGCGAAGCAAGTGTATTCGAGGGCAAAAAGTCCAGGAAAATCCCATCCCGGCTGACTAGCATCATGATATCGGGAATCGCCGCAAGCAAGCTGCGATTAAAGGCTTCACTCTGGCGTAATGCCGCTTCTGACTGCTTGCGCTCCATTTCCGCTGCCGCTCGTGCTGCAAAAACCTCTAAAATCGCCTTTTTATGTGAACTATCCTCCATCCGCTTATCATCCATCACCGCTAAGTGACCTAAAAGATTGCCGGATGAATCCAATAAGGGAATTCCTAAATAACTTTGTACCCCGGCTTCAACTAAATCCTGATTGTCAGGAAATAGAGTTTGCACTTGTTCGGGATAAGATTGACTGCTTCCGCTACGAATAACTTGTTCGCAAGGCGTCCCGCTCAGAGGGTACTCAAAATTTTCACCAAAGTCTGTCCCTGACCAAAAAGCGATGATACGGACACAGGTTTGAGTGGCATCGGCATACTCACTAATTAAGGCATAACGCACCTGGAGGGCAGTGGCGAGTGAGTAGACAAGGGAACGAAAAAAATCGTCTCCTGTAACTGAGGCAGTTCCCTCAATAATTGAACGGAGCGTTTGCTCGGAACGTTGGCGCTCAAGAACCTCAGCCTGTAACTGAATATTGGCTTCTTTTAATAATGCCGTGCGCTCCTCAACCCGAATTTCCAAGTCAACCTTAGCCGCTTGCAAGGCACTAAAAGAATCTTGTAATTGCAGTGCCATTTGCCGAAACGACTGCGCCAAAACTCTTACTTCCATCGCAGGAGCATTGGGTATCGTTTGGTTCCATTCACCTTTTGAAAGTGCAACAGCGGTATTGCTTAATTGAAGAATTGGTTTAGCGATCCAACGGGAGGTAAGAATACCAATAAAAGTAGCGATCGCCAATGCAGCCAAACATAACCAAAACGTTGCTTGGGCGTTCGCCTCAATTTGACCCATAAATTCTGCCTCTGGAACCACCACCACAATCAGCCAGTTTAGATTATCACTGTCAGAGAATGGTACAACTTGTAACATTTGCCGCTGACCATTAATCAAAAAGTTCAGGGGTTGGCTACTCTTGATTTGGTTGAAGTCACCGAAACGTTGTTTTAAATATTGCGCCGTAGTGCGAATCAATCCATTCTCAACATCCGTGGCATGAATTTGCTGCAACGTCCCGTTTTTGATGATAAATGGCTTTTGGGGAGTCGAAGTCGCCACCAGCAGCCCAGAACGCTCGATAATGAAAATCTGCCCAGTTTTCCCGATTTTTAGCTGTTGCAGGAACTCGCCAATTTCCGAGAGCATTAAATCAACACCCACTACACCCCGTAGCACCTGCGTCTTGTCATACACAGGTTGACCTAAAGTAATCGTCAGTCTGGGATTTTTAAAGTCGGGATAAATTGGACTCCAAGTCGGCTTATTGGCTCTTTGTGCCTGTTTATACCAAGGTCGTTGTCTGGGGTCAAAATTTTGACGCTTCTCTAGTAAAGTAGTGGGATTCCCCTCACTGTCATGGTCATAGCGATAGTATTTCCCGCCTGTGGATTGACCAGCACGAGAAATCTGCCAGGTCTGATTATCCAGATAGGCAAGTCCGGTGAATTCCCCTTGAGTACTGCCGAAATAAATGCTCGATATTCGTCCTGAATCGAACAAAAACCGCTGTCTCCAGTAGTGACGAGTCAGACTTTCCGGCTCTTGCTTGTACAACTCCCCAATTCCAATGACATCGGCATTGATTTGATTGAGTAAGTGAGGGAGTTTTAGGTAATCTTGCAGTCTCTGCTGAAGGCGAGCAACGACTTCTTGGCGTAAATTCAGTGTCACTTCATTAACAGCTTGCTGCCCATTGCGTAACGATAGCCATCCAGTTAATCCGACGACGGCGGAGATTTGCAGAACAAAAGGCACGACAAGCAAGGTACGAAGCGGTACCTTCAATGTTAGCTGTTTGGCTCGATCAGTCAGAGATCTTAGTAATGTCATAGTGCAGCATCACATTAGGCAAGGGCTATAGCAAACTGGTTGACTGTTGGCTTGACTGTTTAATGAAGTAAGAATCACACCCGCTCCTATAACTTATCCTGGGCAAAGCAAAGCTTATAATTGAGCCGTCCTCGCTTGAATGACAGATTTTATATGACTAAAGCCTTTGCTGCTCGGTTTAGCTTTGCTCTAATATTCGGAGCAACTTTGTTGGCAGTGAGCTTAACTGCGGCAGTAGCCAAAGCACAGAATCAACTATACAATCCGATTCCGATGCCTCCAAGTAATGAAGTCTCGGATACGCTTACCGACAAAGATATTCCGATTGAGAAAGGGGGGTTTGCTCGCGATTACGTCATTAACTTGACTGCGGAAGACCAAGTTGCCATTGACCTGAGTTCAGAGAGCTTTGATAGCATTGTTACACTCCTCGCCGCTGATGGCTCTACTGTCGGAGAAAATGATGATGGACCTGATGGCAGTACTAACTCGCTTTTGTTTACCCGAATTACGGAAGCGGGTAAGTATATTATTCGGGTACGCGCTTTTGGGGCAACGGGTGGTGGTGCATTTAAACTTAAGGTAACTCGGTTAAAGCCCGTTTAAATTGCTTTTTGAGGCTGCGGATTATGTAACGGATGTAACCCCTGAGTTAACGGCTGTGAGTGATGATTCGTGACTCATTTTGCAACGGATTATGTAATAGATGTAACCCATGAGTTAACGGTTGTGAGTAATGATTCGTGACCAATGACTAATAACTCTAAAGGCTGGTAAATAAACAGAGAAAGAACGCTTCTGTCCACTCGACAACTGCGCCATAAGTGTCGCCTGTGTGTCCACCTAGCTGGCGATGAAACCAAGCTCCTGTCAAAAATGCGATCGCACTGCCTCCAATTGCCATTTCTAACCCAACCGACCACGCCCCCCGATCCAGTAGCAATGGTAAGCTGCATAAGCTTAGTATAAATACTAATCCGAGTAGGACATCGTGAGGCGTACGCATCGCCTCTTTGTGAAAAGCACCTTTGCCTGTGGGTTTGAGATAGGGATAAAGGGCGATCGCAATTACTTGCCCCCAACGTCCCCAACCCGCTGCTGCCATTAATGCCAAGCTTCGGTGATTCTCAATGTCTGTTAAAGCGGCGGTTTTTAGGAGTAATAATGCGATCGCTGCCATTGCCCCAAATGCACCTGTAGCGCTATCTGTCATTACTTCTAAACGCCGTTTTGGGTCTTGAACCGCTAAACCATCAGCAGTATCCATTACACCATCCAAGTGCAGCCCCCCGGTTAGGGCAATCCAACTGGCGATGATTACAGCACTCCGAGTTAAGAGCGGTACGCCCAATTTTTGCAGAGTGGCATCGACAATTCCCAGTATTCCGCCAATGAGCAATCCGATTAGGGGCGCCCAACGCGCAATGCCTCGAAACCTCAACGCCCAACCGATAGGAATCGGTATACAGGTATAAAATGTCACAGCGCCGAGTAGAGATAATACAAGTTGATATCCCCTTCGCACCAATTCTTGAAATGTAAACTGCTTCATGGGGGATTAACCGTAAAAAATTAAGCAGATTGGCGTATGAGCATCACCAGAATCTTGGGATAGTATTGTCTCATACCCTACTAAATAGAGCCGCAAGTTTCGTGTCTTCCTGGGGATTGTCCTTGCCTCACCTTTACTGCTACCTTGACCTTGGCAGTAGCTGTGATTTAAGCTTTTAGTTTCCTTGTAGGGTTTGTTAATCAAAAACGGTTACATTCAGCCGTTAACCAGGCAATGTCACACCCGTTTGCATCATAGGCTTTTACCCATGAGTCATCCTCAATCTTCGCACCCGCTTCCTTCACCCTGTATCATCGACACAGGCATCATCATCAACAAGCAAGACATTGGTCGTCTGCTCACTGATTTGAGCCGTGTCCGCTACATCCACAGTCTTGATGGCAAAGTCCAAAATGAGGGCGAGGGATGTATATTGGAAGTCTTTTATGATCCCCATCGCTCAACGATGATTGCCAATCATACCCTGTATCTGAATGTCCAAAGTTTTGATTATTTACAGCTCAATCAATCATCGAAAAACGAAACATTATTTGACCTGATTCAAGATAATCGTCAGCTACGTCTGATTCCCCTATCGAATCCCCTGCAAGAGCAGTATACCCCACAACTGAATGCTGACGCCCTCGAAGCAATGGTAACGCGAGTTCTCAGCGCCAAGTGGGATGTACAGATTGATGATGACGGTGAGTGCCCGTTTTAACAATTAAAAGTTAAAACTAAAAAATGTTTTATTTTTTAATCGTTCTTTTTACCCTTGACAATTGACCCAATTGCATCCACAAAAAAAGAATTTTTCATTTCAATGTCAGGCGTCCTGTAGTCACACTAAGGCGCGTGCTGGCGTTTTTATTACACCTCATGGTTTGGTGGAAACGCCTCGGTTCATGCCCGTCGGAACCCTGGCAACTGTCAAAGCTCTATCACCAGCGCAGCTAGAGACGGCTGGGGCGCAAATGGTACTATCAAATACTTATCATCTCCACCTGCAACCGGGAGAAGGAATTGTAAGCCAAGCAGGTGGACTGCATAAGTTTATGAGTTGGAAGGGTCCAATCCTTACAGATTCGGGAGGCTTCCAGGTTTTTAGCTTAAGTAAGATCCGTACAATTACGGAGGAAGGTGTAAAATTTCGCTCTCCCCGTGATGGACGGATGATTAATCTGACGCCGGAGCGCTCGATTGAGATTCAAAATGCCTTGGGGGCAGATGTGATTATGGCATTTGATGAATGCCCCCCATACCCCGCCGAGCGCTCTGAAGTTGAGGCGGCAACCCAGCGGACTTATCGCTGGCTAAAGCGCTGTATTGACGCCCACGCACGTCCTGATGACCAAGCACTGTTTGGGATTATACAGGGAGGCGTTCACCTGGATTTGCGTCGTGCAGCGGCTGAGGAGTTGGTAGCGTTGGATTTGCCGGGTTATGCGATCGGTGGTGTGAGTGTGGGTGAACCGGCTGAATTTATTCACAAAATTGTTGAAGCAACTGCCCCTTATCTTCCTGCCGATAAGCTGCGTTATTTGATGGGTGTCGGTACTTATCGGGAAATGGCAAGAGCGATCGCATCTGGCATCGATGTCTTTGATTGCGTGATTCCCACCCGTTTAGGACGCCACGGCGCAATTTTGGTGCAGGGAGAACGCTGGAATGTGAAAAATGCGAGATTTCGAGATGACTTTACCGCTTTAGATGCGAGTTGCCCTTGTTATTGTTGCCAAAACTTCAGCCGCGCATATCTACATCATTTGGTACGGTGTAAGGAAGCTCTGGGCTATATGTTACTTTCTTTGCATAATGTTACTGAGTTAATTCGCTTTACTCAGGCAATTCGGGCAGCAATTTTAAATGATACTTTCACAACAGAATTTGGTCATTGGCTAGACTCAGAGGCAACGGTGACGGGGCATTTAGAGTCGGAATAAAATCGAGTTACGGAATTCTTGGGGCTGAAAAGGCGATCGCTTTATTTTCGTTTGCCGTCGCCTAAAGCTCCTGCCTCTTGATAATTATTTATTACTAAATCTCTTCTATTTGCCAAAATTTAGGTAGATAGAAACATAACTCTACTTGTAAAAAAGAAGCATATGAAAACCTACTATAAGGGCATAGGTATTGCTGCAATCAGTGCAACAGTTAGTCTGCTTGGTATGGGAGAAGTTCAAGCAATATCGGCATTGCATAATAGACGGATGAATTGAGGTGTGTTTCCATGCAATGCCCTGAGTGTCAACCCACTCACACCCGTAAGAACGGCATAAGACGAGGTAAACACGCATCACATCTGTGTTGATTGAGAAGACCAATTCATTGAGCGCGATCAGACAACTAAAGGCTACAGTGATCAGGTTAAGCGGGAATGCTTGAAAATGTAGGTTAATGGCATGGGTTTTCGTGGGATTCAACGAGTTAAAAGGGTGCATCACACTACAGTGAGCACCTGGGTCAAACAAGTGGGAGAACTCGTACCGGATGCCTACACCCCATTTCTAAAATAATCAAATATCCAATAAGAGTTAATTAGCTTTCAAAGGATTTTATGATGCAACGAGCAAGTCAAGCCCTTGTCATTGGCGGCAGTATGGCAGGATTATTGACTGGTCGAATCTTAGCAAATCACTTCGACCAAGTAACTATTATCGAACGGGATTACTATCCAAAAGAACCTGCACCGCGCCGGGGAATTCCTCAGTCGGGACACTTTCACCTTTTGTTGTCGCGGGGACGAAAAATCTTAGAACAGCTTTTTCCAGGTTTGCAAGATGAACTTGTGGCTGCTGGTGCCCCTTTGTTAACTCCCCAAAATGAAACGGCATGGTTTAGTCCCGCAGGTTGGGCAATTCACTTTACTCCTGATCGAGCGGGCTTTGTCTCTAGTCGGGATTTACTCGATTGGACGATTCGCCGCCGATTAGCGAGTTTTGCGAATGTGCGTTTTCTGGAAGGAGGCACAGTCACAGGGTTATTGGCGAATTCTGATCATACAGGAGTAGCCGGTGCAGTGGTGCGTTTTTGCGACAAAGCCGACAGCACTGAGGAAAAGAGTCTGTATGCCGATTTGGTAGTCGATGCCAGTGGAAAAGTTTCCAAAGCCCCCCAGTGGCTGCAAACACTCGGCTATGCACCTCCACAGGAAATTGTTATTAATGGTTTTTTCGGCTATGCCAGCCGGATTTATCAAGCCAAGGCAGATTGTCCCGCAGATTGGCATTCAGTATTTGTGTCAACAGCACCACCCTCCCGTACCCGTGGCGGGGCAATTTTTCCAATTGAGGGTAAGCGTTGGATAGTCAGTTTAGGCGGAGGCGATCGCGATTATCCACCCACCGAGGAAGCGGGTTTTTTAGAATTTGCTCACAGCCTCCCCACTCCACTAATCTACAACGCCATCAAAGATGCCCAACCATTGACACCGATTTCTAGCTATCGAGGCACGGAAAACCGCATACGTCACTACGATCGCCTCTCCCGTTACCCTGAAAATTTTGTGGTTGTTGGTCATGCCGCTTGCGCCTTCAATCCAGTTTATGGTCAGGGGATGACCGTTGCGGCACTATCTGCTCAGATTTTAGACCAATGTTTAAATCAGCGACAGCCCCATCCTGACGGTAATCTCAAAGGTCTATCTCGACAAGTCCAACAGAAATTAGCTCATGTGCATTCTGTCGCGTGGTTGTTTGCCACTAGCCAAGACTACCGCTATCGGGGAAGTGCAGGGGGAAAACCCAGTCTCGTTACACAACTGATGATTCAGTACATGGATCAGGTGCTGAAACTGATTACAGAAGATGCTGATGTTTGCCAAACATTCCTGGAAGTAGTTCACATGATCAAATCACCCACTAATTTTTTTCATCCCAGCATTGTTGTCAAAGCGATCGGACAAATCATTAAACCTTCTTTATCCTTTTAAATTATCGTTATTAACTTTTAACTTGTTTTTACTTCTATGGGTAATTTATGAAAGTATTCCTAGAAACAGAACGCCTAGTTTTACGTCAGTTTATTCTAGAGGATACTGACAATTTATTTGAATTAGATAGTGAGCCAGAAGTAAGACGTTGGGGTAATGGTGGCAATCCTTCCGATTATAAAACTATCCAAAAACAAACTTTGCCCAAGTGGATTAACTATTACGAACAGTATGAAAATTATGGAATTTGGGCAGTTGTCGAAAAACTAAGCAATAAATTTATCGGTTGGTTCCATTTATACCCAGCAGCAGATAGTAAGTTTGCCGTTGACTTAAACCTGGTGACAGATAATGAAATTGCTCTGGGTTATCGATTTAAGACATCTAGTTGGAATAAAGGTTACGCAACCGAAGGTTCTAGAATATTAGTAGCAAAGGGCTTTACTCAAGGGAATGTTTCTAGAGTTGTGTCCTGGACATTACTAGAAAATAAAGCCTCAATTCGGGTTATGGAGAAAGCAGGATTAAAGTTTGAGAAAGAGTTTATTTTCACAGAAACTCAACTTCCAAATCTAAAACCATCAGAACGTCAAGCTGTTAAGTATGCTTTGAATAAAGATGAATTTGACTTGGAAAACTATTTGCTAAAATAACGACTGATTATGAACAAACATCCAGCCTGGTTCTATGATGAGTTGCAACAAGTTGGTGTGGACTTTGAGGATATGACTCAAGTTGCAGCCTACGATCGCAATCA
The DNA here is from genome assembly GCA_902805485.1 of uncultured Coleofasciculus sp. GTDB lineage: Bacteria > Cyanobacteriota > Cyanobacteriia > Cyanobacteriales > Coleofasciculaceae > CADCTM01. Next base: position 10,185 of record CADCTM010000114.1, read on the forward strand.
AACGTCAAACACCCCAGAAGCTTGTCAAGTTTTAATTGAACAACTCGGCATTGCCGCCGATCATAGTGTAATTGAATTAGGGACAGGCACGGGTACGTTTGCGATTCAAGCAGCACTTATTGGGGCAAAGGTTTACGCGGTCGATGTTTCACAGGCAATGCTTACCTATGCCAAACAAAAGGCAAGTATGGCTGACGTTAAATCTATTGAGTTTCATCACGCTGGGTTTCTTACTTACGAACATCAAGGTAATCTTGCCGACTTCATCGTCACGAAATTTGCCCTACACCACTTGTCAGATTTTTGGAAAATGGCAGCACTGCTGCGAATGGCATCAATGCTAAAAGTTGGTGGTATTCTCTGCCTGCGGGATGTGGTGTTTTCTTTTGAAGCTGCCCAATATCAAGACAGTATTAATGCTTGGATTAAACGAGTCTCTAAGCCTGCTGGAGAGGGTTTTACAGCCGAGGACTTTGCAACCCATGTTCGAGAAGAACATAGCACCTTTAGCTGGATTATCGAAGGAATGCTGACACGGGCGGGATTCGAGATTGAATCAGCAGACTATCCAACACCAGAATATGCTCAGTATATTTGCAGAAAACTGAGCCTTTAAATATCACTTAATCACTGAACCCGCGCTCATGGCAAACTTTTACTAGATACCTCAACACCCTCTCAGCATTGAACCAGTTCGTGTTAAAATTCATGTCAATTCTGAAAACTGTGTTGGAAAGGAAATTTAAACATGGAAGCTGCACTGCTGTTGGCGAAGTTGCCAGAAGCCTACGCTATTTTTGACCCCCTTGTAGACATTCTCCCAGTTATCCCTGTCTTCTTCTTGCTGTTAGCCTTCGTCTGGCAAGCTGCTGTAGGCTTCAGGTAAAAAGGTGTGGGGATTGGAG
>CADCTM010000114.1:11099-12823 GCA_902805485.1 uncultured Coleofasciculus sp.
GAATTGGAGATTAGGAAACGGAAAGCTACAGTAAACAGTTGTCCTGTTGTAGCTGATTTTCAAGGCTGCCAGTCCCTCAATTAACCTTTAACTACGTCCACATTGCCTTAACAAAAGCGGGACGCTCAGAAAGACGCTTCAGATAATCGACAACGGCTGGATATTCACTGAGGTCTAGTTTCAATAGCATGGGAAAATAGTACAAAATTGACCCAACTGCAACATCTGCAACATTAAATTTATCTCCCATAATAAACTGCTGTTTTTTCAGGATTTGATTTAAAGCTGTCATCAACTTCGGCATTTCCCGCTCTCGATTTGCCTCGACAAAAATGCCAAATCCCAGGGTAGCATTAGCAAAGTTAATCCATTGATTAATTAGTGATTGCTCTGCCAAGGACATTGAATTGCCGTACTTTTGAGCCAAGTAAAACAAAATTGCCCCCGACTCCCAAAGCTGAAAATCTCCATCGACAATAGCTGGAACTTTACCCATCGGGTTAATTGCTAAGAATTCCGGTTGCTGATGAACACCAGCTTGCATATCCAGGAGGACAAATTCGTAAGGGACTTCCAGTTCTTCCAAGTACCATTGGACAATAGACGCCCGACTTCGGGCACCACCATAAAGTTTTAGCATTGCGATCGCTTTTTAAAGAACTTTGTGAGTGTATTCGTGCTGTTTGACATCATCTTCCTTACGGACAACCCGCGTTGCATTTAGCACCCGCTTGCGTTCGGTAGAATAATTAAAGTCATTGCGCGTCGTGCCAACAGGAATATGAGACTGCGCCTCCTGACGGCTTTGGTATGTGCGTGCAGATGAAATGGCACGGGCAGCAAATTCATCACAAAACTGAGCATCTGCGGGGAATTCAGTCGGTTTTTGGGGTGTTTCATCCACCAGCAACTCACCAATAGTTGTGCCACAAGCTAAGGCATAAGAGGTGGGAATGCCTTTGAGAATTGCTTCTAAAGCGGCTGAGGGGATCGGTTCAATGACTTTCACTTCATGAACTTCACCATCTTCTTTAATAAAGCAGGTTGCGACACCAACAACCAGATAGCTATCAGTTGAGAGATCAGGAGCTTGATTTAAGGACGTTGCCACTGCCATAAGCGTATTCCAGTTAAGGAGCAAGAAACCCCAAGAGAAATCAAGGCTTCGGTTGCATTTTACCAGGATCTACCAGGTAGGAGAGCGGAAGCTCAAAGGTAGATTCTTTGAGCTATCAACAAGGGCTATGCCCTTTGAGCTAACAGTACTTTACATCCATAAGCCTTATGCCAATTTATAAAAATACACACATCTAAACTTTTTTAAAACCATACGAATGGGTGAAGTAATTTTGAGCAGATGCCAGTTAATCTTTCAGGAAATGCGTAGTACGGGGCTGTAGAGATCTTAGGAAAGACCAAAACTCTAAGGTTAATTCTGGGTGGGTTCTGGAGCCAGCGAAGACGCCTCAGTAAGTGACACACCAAGACCAACCAGTAGGGTGCCCCAAGCCGTAATCTTGATTCTAGATAGACCGCAGGTACTGTTGAGGAAGATATGAACGCCCATACTTTTGTAACCCGGAAAAACCAGAATAGACAGTGGTCCCCGATGCCCCGCAAAAACCAAAGGCGTTTGGCATCTGTACCACTGGTAGCCCAAAAAAATAATTTGCAGTCGGCTCAAAGTCTTCGTGCTAGTGCAAAAAGTAAAGTGAAACAAGGGG
>CADCTM010000114.1:12833-16205 GCA_902805485.1 uncultured Coleofasciculus sp.
CAACCCCAACAGTGCCCAGGACTACAATAACCGGGGGTTGATTTACTTCCAACTTGGTCAAAAGGAAAAAGCGATCGCAGACTATAATCGAGCGCTACAACTAAATCCAGACCTGGATAGTGCCTACAACAACCGCGCTAATTACTATGCATCCCGAGGAGAGCTAGCAGAAGCGCTCACGGACTACGAGAAAGCACTTGACCTCAATCCTGGTAATATTCGCACTTGGATTAACCAAGGGATCACGTTCCGTGAATTAGGGCTTTATGACTTAGCCTTAGAAAATCTTGATATGGCTTTAATCCTGGGCTGCTTAGAAGACCATATCTATGCCGAACGGGGTCGTACTTATGAGCTACGGGGCGACTGGAATTGTGCGATCGCTGACTATCAACGCGCCCTTACCATCTTGCCACACTCAGGGGCTTCGGGTCGTCTACGCCGAAAGGTTCAAAACTGGATGAGCCAGCTCTTGAACCCTCTGAGTGCTTAATTGATCCTTAGTTCTCGCTGGGGAAGCCGCTAGCACAGTTTTATCATTTGTGTCTTGCTAGAGACCAATGACTAATTATCATCCTTTGTGCCAGAATCCTGCCAAACGACTTGACGCTGAGTTGGATCAATCCAAGTACTTTGTTCCCGCATCACACTTCTTGCTTGTCCGGGATCAAAAGAGCGGTTGAAGTCAGCGCGTGATTTTTTGACTCGTTGTTCTGCCTGCTTGACTTCTGAGCGGACTTCTCGCAACTTTGTTTGCTGTGATAGATGATAAGGCAATAGTTGCACAAATCCAGAGAGCGCGGCAGTTGAAAGTACTACATTAACAACGAATTTAGCCGTCGTTTCACCGGCAACAGCTCCGAAAGAATGACGCCCACGACGTCTCCGAGGAATTCGGCGCGGTTCTAATGGTTGTAGAGGTGGTTGGTTTGGTTGAATTGCGTTCATCTGTGTCAGAATACTGAACTGAGAAAGCCGGCGCTCTTATGTCGGATTGTATAGCGTTTAAGATGCCCATACCTGATTTAATTTTGCTGCTTTGTATTTAACGAAATTTCGCCAAAATCAAGGAAGTAGCTCTAATCTTTAGTAGTGGCACGCTAATGTTATCAGATACATTACAGCAGATTGCCATATTATCCGGAAACTTCAGCCGCCAGACAGAGAGGAGAGGCATTGGTGATCTGAAGTCTTGAAAGTCCTCTGGTTAGAAAACTTGCAAGGGCAAACCATATGATAGCCTCTCGCTCCCTTCGGATAGAGCTACTTGTCGCTTAATTAGGACAGGACTCTACTTGTACAGTTCTGTCGCTAGCCGAAATGCCATAACGCCAGGAATTAGCGCCACAACTAAAGCAACGAACACTTGGGTATCTGATATAGACATTGATTTAACATCTCCTGGTTTCAGAGGTCATCACCCATTAATTGCGCGAAATTGACCTCTTGCGAAATATCTTGTAACAAGATGCAATATAATTCACCAGCGATTAAGCCTTTTTCGTCGCGTTATTGGCATGGGATTTTCGGCAGAAATGACCCCTGAGAGGTTAAGCTTGGTTAAGTAGTTATTATTTTGAGCCTGTAGGCAGCTTGCTCAGTCATTAGGCTTTTCAACATTTCGTTTTAATTAATTTTTAATGCTAGACCAAGTTTTTAACTTACCTTTCGATTTCGGAGTAGAAGCTCCGTTAGTCTTATTGATATTAGTGGGACTGGAGGCGGTGCTATCAGCAGATAATGCGATCGCACTTGCGGCAATTGCCCAAGGATTAGAAGACCCCGAACTCCAGCGCCGTGCCCTCAACTTCGGCTTAGTCGCCGCCTACGTGCTACGAATTACCCTAATTCTCACTGCGACTTGGATAGTACAGTTTTGGCAATTTGAGCTACTTGGCGCCGCCTACCTGCTTTGGTTAGTCTTCCAGCACTTCTCCTCGGAAACAGCGGAAGATGACAGACATCACGGTCCCCGGTTTACTTCTTTGTGGCAGACGGTTCCCTTAATTGCCGTAACCGACTTAGCATTTTCCTTGGATAGCGTCACAACCGCGATCGCGATTTCAGACAAAACCTGGCTCGTAATCACCGGTGGCACAATTGGCGTTATTACCCTACGCTTCATGGCAGGCTTATTCATCAAATGGCTCAAAGAATACGTCCATCTTGAAGATGCTGGCTACATTACCGTCGGCTTTGTTGGCTTAAGGTTGTTAGTTAGAGCAATTCGACCAGAATTAGTGCCGCCAGAATGGATTATGATTGCCGCCATTGCCGTAGTATTTTCATGGGGCTTTTCCAAGCGCACTGATAGCGAAATAGTTTTAGAAACTAAATCAAAAAAAGCAGAAGAAGTCAAGCATTAGACGATAAAAAAGTGGCGTTGTTGAGCGAGGTGTTTTGTCAAAATTTCAATATGCAGCGCCTAAATTACTTCTAAAACTTTTTCAGCTTGACGTTATCCCAGTTAACCTGTCCTGTGAAAACATTACGATCATTGGAAAGCAGGCGAATAGTCAACGGCTGTCCTGCCAACTGATTATATTGACCATTACGGTTTTTGAGGCGGGGGCTATACCATGCAGTAACTGTAAGAAAACCGCCATTAGGGGGAACAGGAGTTACTGCTGAGGCAATCACAGTGTTACCTGCTAACAATTGGATGGAAGCACCTGTTGAGGGAAAAGGCACATCCAATCGCCTTCCGACATCTACCGAGAGTCTGTACACATTTGCAGGATTGAAAGTAGTATTAAGTTGTTGTTCTATAGTTCGACCATTGCTGTAGGCAACATTTTCTCCAAAGGCACTGGTAAAGCTGCTACTAGTATTACTAGCACCGGGGTAGTTGTCGCTACCAGGGGTGAATACTCCGCCATTACCCCCATTATTTACTGCCGTCCAACCTGTAATGGTGTTGATGGTTGAACCTGTATCAGTTTCAAAGCCGGGATTTTGAATTCTGACTGGAGCGGCATAACTTGCCTGTGTTGATAATAGCAGTCCTCCCAGAACGGCACAGGTGCTTACAACAGACATCGATCGCTTTTGGATAGTATTCATAGAACTGATTGCTCTTAACGGGTGATTGTTGTTAGATGCGATTGCCTTAAACCTGTCAGGTTGCTCTCGCCTTCCTATTACCCACTCCTCTTCTAAGCTGGAGTTTTATGCAAAATTCCAAAAATTAAGTTTTGTAAAAAGATGCATAATTGCTAAATACTTGGCAAGAGTAACAGGTAGAAGTTTGTGATCCAATCAGTCACACTGTGTTTAGTCATCCTCGCCCTAGACTGACTAAATACAGCCTGGAAATTAGAAGAGTCAAAACCAACATAATTTTTTGGAGCCTAAAATTGAAAATACATAAAA
>CADCTM010000115.1:0-976 GCA_902805485.1 uncultured Coleofasciculus sp.
GTCACAACGCTGCGGATCGACTCACCTTTATGCATTAAATCGAAAGCGTCATTAATTTGTGACAAAGGCATCATATGAGTAATCAAATCATCAATATTAATCTTGCCTTCCATATACCAATCAACAATCTTTGGTACATCCGTGCGTCCTCTTGCGCCGCCAAAAGCTGAACCCTTCCAAACGCGCCCGGTAACTAGTTGAAACGGACGAGTGCTTATTTCTTCACCCGCACCCGCGACACCAATAATTACACTAACGCCCCAACCTTTATGGCAGCATTCCAACGCTTGGCGCATGATATTGACATTACCAATGCACTCGAAACTATAATCCGCACCACCTTTAGTTAAGTCAACTAAATATGGAACTAAATCACCTGCAACTTCTTTAGGATTAACAAAGTCAGTCATGCCGAATTTTTCCGCCAATTCGCGTTTAGCAGGATTGAGATCCACGCCAACAATTTGACTTGCACCAACCAATCGCGCCCCTTGGATAACGTTTAATCCAATGCCGCCCAAACCAAAGACAACGACTCTTGCTCCTGGCTCTACTTTTGCGGTATTAATAACAGCACCGATGCCAGTTGTAACACCACAACCGATATAGCAAACTTTATCAAATGGAGCATCTTCACGGATTTTTGCTACGGCAATTTCTGGTAATACTGTGTAGTTAGCAAATGTGGAGGTTCCCATGTAGTGATGAAGCATTTTGCCATCAATTGAAAAGCGACTGCTGCCATCGGGCATTAAACCTCGCCCTTGGGTAAGACGAATTGCTTGACAGAGGTTGGTTTTTTGACTGAGGCAATATTCACACTGACGGCATTCTGGCGTATAAAGGGGGATAACATGATCGCCTGGTTTGAGGCTTTTTACCCCTTCACCTACCTCTACGACAACGCCTGCGCCTTCGTGCCCTAAAATGGCGGGAAATAATCCTTCTGGATCTTTGCCAGAAAGGGTGTAGGCAT
>CADCTM010000115.1:986-4655 GCA_902805485.1 uncultured Coleofasciculus sp.
TCTATGGTTAACGGTTTGCCTGCCTCTAAGGCGACTGCGGCTCTAACGTCCAACTTGTTCTCCTATCTAGGTACGATGAAATTACCCTAGTTTAACGCGGTTTTATTGGCTGAAAACTGTTAGCAACCATATTTAAAAAACAATTACATTTCAAATTCTACCTCTACCTGCTGACAGATATTTTTTAATGTTCAATTAAAAATTTGGATTTTCAATGAACAATTAAGCGGTTATCCAGTTATGGCTTTTATTACGTCACTGTTTTACTTTATTTTGGCGGGTATATTTGAAATCGGCGGGGGCTATTTTGTTTGGCTGTGGTTGAAGGAAGGTCAAAGCGTTTGGTTAGGTTTACTGGGAGGGTTAATGTTATTTATTTATGGCATTATCCCAACTTTTCAAACTGCGAACTTTGGACGAGTTTATGCAGCATACGGTGGTGCTTTTGTTGCGTTGTCGATTCTTTGGGGTTGGCAGATTGATGGGGTAAAACCGGATAGATTTGATTGGTTGGGTAGCTGGATTGTGATTTTGGGTATTTTGGTGATTATGTATGCACCGAGAAGTTGAGAATAGAGTAAGAGTTTCTTTTTGGATTGCCTAATAATTGAGTTAAGTTAGAGAATAGGTATGAATAATATCTCCGCTGCCCAATTATTTATTACGGAAACAGCTAAAGCACTTTTAGATAATCCGGTAAACTCACCGTTTCTTAATCTATCTCAGTATAAGTTATGGGAGGTTAAAGGTAGGGATAGCTTGCAATTAGTGAAGCGACTGGTTAGTGATGTTGTTGCAAAAGTTGCGCCATTTCAATCGATTGACTTTATTTTTACTGGATATCAATATTCGGTTTTGCGCTTGGGTGATGGGAATTTCCGCTTGGGTTTGTATGGGGAGTTGGGGACATATGGCGGCTTGAACTTTGAAGAAGCGATCGCACAAGCTAAAATTGGTTTGCAAGTGGAGGCAAAATCTCCTGAGATTAGTGCGATCGCTCTTACGCTTGCCCCGGCACTCGACTTATTGCCCAAAATTGCCGTTGTGCAACCACCGCAGCGTTTAGAAGCATTACCGTCTAATTACGCCTTCGCTGCCAGAATTGACGAAAATTCGGTTTTAATCTGGCGACATCAGCTCCTCTCACAGTCAGTATTTGAATTGCATACAACAGTGGGGGATATTGAGGCAATCAAAGTAAAATTAATTAATATAGATAGATCTCCTCTTCAGTTGAGGAAATTGTTGGAATAGAAACTCATGGCAACCGAAACCATCGTTCTTTTATCGAGCCGAGAAATTGAAAAAATGCGTCAGGCAGGGCGTTTGGCATCTGCACTCCTCAAACATCTGGAACCGATGGTGAAGCCTGGAGTTAGCACTTTAGAGCTGAATGACGAGGCAGAGCTATGGACAAAAGCGCATGGCGCAACGAGTGGTCCCCTCAACTATCATGGCTTTCCTAAGTCTATCTGCACGAGTGTGAATGAAGTTGTTTGCCACGGCATTCCTAATGCTAAACAGATTCTTAAGGATGGCGATATTATCAATATTGATGTGACGCCAATTCTTGATGGTTACTACGGCGATACTTCTAAAACCTTTTTTGTTGGCACTCCTTCTCCTATTGCGAAAAAGTTAGTTGAAGTGACTGAGGAGTGTTTGAGACGGGGTATTGCAGAAGTTAAGCCAGATGCCCGTATTGGGGATATTGGTGCAGTGATTCAGGAATACGCCGAAGCTCAGGGTTTTTCTGTGGTGAGAGATTTTGTCGGGCATGGTGTTAGTAATATTTTCCATACAGCACCTCAAGTTCCTCACTACGGCACCAGAGGGAAGGGCAAAAAGCTGCGCCCTGGTATGGTTTTCACAATTGAGCCAATGATTAATGAAGGGACTTGGGAAGTAAAGGTGCTTGCTGATAAATGGACGGCAATTACTAAAGATCGTAAGCTTTCTGCTCAGTTTGAACATACAATCGCCGTTACTGAAGATGGTGTTGAGATTTTGACGTTACCTCAAGAGGAAACTGGGATTAAATTGGCTTAATGAAGTGAAGGGTGAAGAGTGAAAAGAAAACTTGCTGCACTCTTCACTTTTCAAAGGTAGATAAAAAGTTGCTGAAGTTTAGGTGAGTTTTCCGGAAGATACGAACTTACTCGTGATTCTAAAGGTAGTTCAATAAATCTGAACCTTGAGAAGCTGGGTGCTAGAAAAGGTGATCTCGTAGTTGCTTGCGAAACTTAACCGCAAAAAACTTAAGTTTGTCCTTAATTAAATTTGATCAGGTTTAGATTTCGTTGAAATTACAGGCTGAATATTATTACTCAATCAGTCACACGAGACAAAGCCATGAGTTTAGAAAGCCCGGAAAAAATCACGCTGTTTGCTAAACCCGGCATGGGCGAAGTAGAACAAATAATCACCGAAACTCAAGCAGGACGGGTGAAATTTCAAGCAACTTACTGGCCCGCTCGGTTATATAATCCTGAGTATGAAATTACTCTTGTTCCTGATACTCCTGTGACTGTAATTGGCAGACAAGGTATCACTTTGCTTGTGCTTCCAGTTAATGAGATGCAACAGAGTAATTTAGAAGATCAAGAGGCAATGAAGCAAAAAGCGATCGCCTTTAACCGTTCGGGATGGGCGCAAAGATTTGGCTCCTTGTTTGGATCTCGGCTAAATTAAGCAAACACTACCGTACGATTGCCATAAACTAGTACCTGATGCCGCAAATGTAAGCGTACTGCTCTGGCTAAAACAACTCGTTCTAAGTCCTTACCTTTGCGAATCAGGTCACTAACGTTGTCTCGGTGGGTCACTCGCACGACATCTTGTTCAATGATTGGCCCAGCATCGAGATCGGGGGTGACATAGTGAGCGGTAGCACCAATAGTTTTGACACCTCGCTGATGCGCTTGGTGGTAAGGTTTAGCACCAGCAAAGGCAGGTAAAAATGAGTGGTGAATATTAATTATTTTGGGGAATTGGGCAATAAATTCTGCACTGAGAACTTGCATATATTTGGCTAAAATCACCAGGTCAATGTTGTAATGACGCAGAAGTTCGAGTTGCTTGATTTCTTGTTCGGCTTTGTTTTCCTTAGTAATGGGAATGTGGCAAAAATCAATACCAAATTGTTCTACAGTCGCTTGAAGATTAGGATGGTTGCTAATAATTAAGGGAATTTGAGCGGAAAATTCCTTTGCTTTTTGTCGCCAGAGCAAGTCTAGCAGGCAGTGGTCTTGCTGACTCACCCAGATAGCAATGCGTGGGATGGTGTCGGAAAAGTGAAGGGAAAATTGAGCTTGTAGCGGTTGAGCGATCGCATTAAAGGCGGGTGCAATCAACTCTCGTGGTAAATTAAATCCATCAAGCTGCCATTCAATTCGGGTAAGAAAGAGTTCGGTTGCAAAGTCGGTATGTTGGTCGGCATGGATGATATTGCCACCATTAGAGTAGATGAAGTTAGCAATTTTTGCCACGAGTCCCCGACGATCGGGGCAAGAAATTAGCAAGGTGGCAGTGGAGAGTGTCATGCTTTGTTTATTCGCTCAAGACTCATAGCTTACAAAAAGTTTAATGCTATTTATAATAGCAATTACAATTATTTTTTTGAATTTTATGAATTCTCTGTTGCTCTAAGGATCTGAAGTGACACACCTA
>CADCTM010000116.1 GCA_902805485.1 uncultured Coleofasciculus sp.
TTTAATACCGACTTTTTTTCTGTGAAAGCACTTTTGTCGGATGCTGAACAAAATCATGAGCCTTTTAGGTGTTTTCCGCAAAATTCTTGTGGATCAACATAAACTTCCTTGTTTTGCAGGGGGATCGCTGAAATCATTAAAGGCTATTACCTTTAAATATCATAAATTACCCCAAAAGTTTTATTGCAGATAAGTATAAAGACTGACATAATAAAAAAGAAGCAGAAAAGACACATCTTTTTTATAGCTGTCTTAATCAGTTAATTAGCTTAAATTTGCTGACGAAATTTTTGACCGAAGTCTGTAAAATTTCCTTGTTTAAAAAACTACTCAAAAAAGAGGTTGTAAGGTGCGAATAACACAAGAAGTTCGTTGTCCAAATTGTGGCAGCCATGCGGAAAGACATTATTTTATAAAAACAGACTTGACTAAGACTCAATGTCCTGCTTGTGACTACTTAATGATTAACTGTTCTCGCACAGGTAGAGTAGTTGAAGCTTACGCCCCAGGAATTTACGCACGTCGCTAAAGGTTGATTTGCTTTGGGTTAATTGAGGGTACTAGTATAAAAAACAGGTATTAGGTCTTAGAAATTCACTGATTACCTAATACCTATACCTTAAACAAGGCTTTTTGATGCTCTTAATTGTCCACAGGCGGCGTCTTTTTCCAAACCACGAGAACGACGGACACTGACAGCAATATGATGCTGTTGGAGAACATCAACAAAATCTTGAATGCGGCGCGGACTAGGGCGTTGATAATCGACTTCACTAATGGGATTATAGGGAATTAAATTAACATGAGTTTGGAACCCGCGTAGGTGTCCTGCTAATTCCACAGCGTGTTCGGGAAGGTCATTTAACCCCGCAAGCAGGATATATTCAAACGTTACTCGACGCCCAGTTAACTGTACGTATTCCCGACATTCATCTAACAAAGCTTCTAGTGGATACCGCTTGGCGCTGGGGATGAGTTGTTCTCGCAACGCCTGGTTAGAAGCATGGAGACTAACGGCAAAGGTGATTTGTAGTTGGTGTTCGGCGAGTTGACGGATACGACCAGCTATGCCGACAGTAGAGATTGTAAGCGATCGCACTCCAATCCCCACATCTTGATTAATCGACTGCACCGCCTCAACCACCGCCTCAAGATTCAGCAACGGTTCACCCATACCCATGAACACAACATTACTGACACGCTGCCCAAAATCTTCCTGAACTGTTAATACTTGATCAACGATTTCATGGCGCTTTAAATTACGAGTAAAACCACCTTTTCCCGTGGCGCAAAAGTCACACGCCATCGGACAACCCACCTGAGAAGACACGCAAACCGTCAGGCGTTTACTCGTAGGAATGCCTACAGTTTCGATTATTTGACCATCTGCCATCCGCAACAGATACTTCACCGTACCATCCGGCGCTTCCGAGCGGTAATGTAAAGTGGAGCGACCGATAGGGACATCCGCTACGGTTTCGCGCCATTGTTTCGGAAAGACGGTAATATCACCAAAGGAACGCGCCCCTTTTTGATAAATCCATCCATGTAACTGACGCCCCCGATAAGCGGGTTGTCCTTGCTGTTGCACCCATTCGGTTAACTGAGTTAAAGAAGCACCCAACAATGGCGTCAGTGCGGATTTTGATTGATCCAACATCTCTGCTGGAATTTGAACGTTATTACCCACGGCAGGAACCTGAGAAAGAGGAGGCGTAGCGGACATCACAAATTACAAATTCTTTAGATCTCTATCCTAGAACTTTCTTCACAAATCGCTCTTTTTCCTAGATTATTCAAAGACACAAACCACGCTATTCAGACAATGCGATCGCTGTTGCGACCTAAAATTAGACAGAAGCTTGATTACTCAGGCTTTTTTTTGCAGACATAGACCTAACCCCCCAATCCCCTTAAGAGCAAGGGTAGGGGGAGTAAGACTCCCCTCTCCTATAAAGAGAGGGGTAAGGGGGAGAGGTCAATTGTTCCATCGCCCCCTATGGAGAATTAATGCTGGAAGCAATGTCCCCTCTAACCTTGGCGTTTCAATTTACTTCTCCAGGAGCAACTCTCATCGAGCTAGGACCGCTGATAATTCGGTGGTATGGTCTTTTAATTGCCTCAGCCGTATTGATTGGCGTCAGCTTGTCCCAATACCTAGCAAAGCGCCGTAATGTTGACCCGAACCTTTTGGGCGACTTGGTAATTTGGCTCGTGATTGGTGCGATTCCCGCTGCGCGACTGTACTATGTTTTATTTGAGTGGAAACAGTACTCCCAGCATCCCGAACAAATTATCGCAATTTGGAATGGTGGGATTGCGATTCACGGTGCGATTATCGGTGGCACCTTGGCGGCGATTATTTTTTCCCGTATCCAGAAAATCTCGTTTTGGCAATTGGCAGACTTGGTTGCACCTTCCTTAATTTTGGGACAAGCGATCGGGCGTTGGGGTAATTTCTTTAATTCTGAAGCCTTTGGCGACCCGACTGATTTACCTTGGAAACTTTATATTCCGCAACAGCGCCGTCCCCTAAACTTTATTAATTTCGAGTACTTCCATCCGACTTTCCTCTACGAATCGCTGTGGAATTTGATGGTGCTTGGGTTGCTGCTGACGTTGTTTTTTCGGGGTTTAAAAGGGAAACCACGTCTAAAAGTCGGAACGCTCGCTTTAGTCTATATGGTGGCTTATAGTTTGGGTCGCGTCTGGATTGAGGGACTGCGGACGGATAGCTTGATGATTGGGCCGTTACGCATCGCCCAAATTGTTAGTTTAAGTGCCATTAGTTTAGGTCTTCTCGGTCTAGCATGGCTGTATCTCCTGCGGCGTCCTCTGCCCGATGTGGTTCCTGCCGAAAGTCAGCAATGGGATACTCGTTCAGAATGAAAGCGATTGTGGCGTCGTAGCGATAGACAAGAAAAAAGCCCTAGAGTAAACTCTAGAGCTGAACCAGGGTGCATCTACCATTTCTTTATTACTAAGGATGTCGGGTAGATCCGGAAAAGTTAGGGTAATTTAAAAAATTTCTTGTATGTCTCACGTTGCTGACTTAACTCAGTCGGAAAAAGCCGTCCCACCACTAACACCCGCCGTCTATATTGTCGGTGCAGGTCCCGGCGACCCGGATTTATTGACTGTTAAAGCATTCAAAATCCTTCAAAAGGCAGATGTCATCGTCTTTGCCGATTCTCTTGTACCGAAGCAGATTTTGCAGGATGTTCGTCCTGATGCAGAAATTGTTCGCACGGGTAATAAAACCCTCGAAGAAATTGTACCGTTGATGATTTCACGAGTACACCAGCAGAAATCTGTTGTTCGCCTGCATTCTGGCGACTTGAGTCTCTACAGCGCCATTCACGAACAAATGCAAGCGTTAGTAGAAGCAGACATTCCATTTGAAGTGATTCCAGGAATTAGCGCTTTCCAGGCAGCAGCGGCAAAACTGGGGGTTGAGTTGACGGTACCGGGACTGGTGCAAACGATTATCCTTACTCGGATTAGTGGTCGCGCCTCATCTGTACCAGAGGCGGAAGAATTGGCATCTCTTGCCGCGCATCAAGCGAGTCTCTGCCTTTACCTGAGCGCTCGTCATGTGGGGGACGCTCAAGCCAAATTGTTGGAACATTACCCGCCAGATACGCCTGTGGCTGTTTGCTTCCGCATTGGTTGGCCAGATGAGCAAATTTGGCTGGTTCCCCTGACAGAAATGGCAGATGTGACCCAAAAAGAAAACTTGATTCGGACGACACTTTATGTAATTAGTCCGGCGCTGCGGGATGTGGGAAAAATGCGATCGGGCGAAGTCAAAGCGGCGCGATCGCGTCTTTACCATCCCGAACACTCCCATTTATTTCGCCCATCCCGCCCAATACCGTAAGCTGAAAACAAGGTATCATTTCTTTCGTTATGAAGCCAGTAACCATCTGCCCAAAATGTGCAGGAAGTTTAGAGCAAGTCGTTTGTGCTGGGATTGAAGTAGACCGTTGCCGCTACTGTAAAGGAATCTGGTTTGACTCGTTAGAAGTCGAAACCCTCAAAGCTGTTAAAGGTTCGGAAAGTTTGGATATTGGCAACCTCAAAATCAGTAGTAATGTCGATAAAATTACTGAACATGTTGATTGTCCGCGCTGTCATCGTCATATGATTCGTATGGTTGACATCGACCAGCATTGTATCTGGTACGAAAAATGTCCAGCTTGTTACGGTGTCTGGTTAGATGCTGGCGAATTTAAAAACTTTAAGGACAACTTTAACGGTCAAGGAATTGTTGGTCAAGCCAAGAAAATTTTTAGACGAAAAAGGTAATAAAAATCTGGATTTCTGTTGAAATTGGTAAACTAATGTAGTGTAAAACGCAATAGGTAGGTAAACCCTTGTTAGACGAACAAGCCAAGAAGACAATGTTACGTAAAATTCCTCACGGCATCTACATCTGTGGTGTCAAGGATGGGGAAGATATTAATTGTTTTACCGCAAGCTGGGTAACGCAATCCTCCTTCAAGCCACCCCTGATTGTCAATTGTGTCAATACGGGTCATAAGTCCAATGAAATGATTAAAAATAGTGGTGTCTTTTCCATTAGTTTCTTGGAAGCCGGACAAAAAGAAGTAGCTAAGACATTTTTTCAGCCGCTACACCGAGTT
>CADCTM010000117.1 GCA_902805485.1 uncultured Coleofasciculus sp.
CTAACCGATTTACCATTTATTCAATTATTGGATGATAAAAGGAT
Organism: uncultured Coleofasciculus sp.; assembly: GCA_902805485.1. Taxonomy (GTDB): domain Bacteria; phylum Cyanobacteriota; class Cyanobacteriia; order Cyanobacteriales; family Coleofasciculaceae; genus CADCTM01. Next base: position 45 of record CADCTM010000117.1, read on the forward strand.
GCAACCTTATGACTTTGTTGGAAAAAGTGATTGCACTTATGGAGATTTAACCATTCCTAAAGAACTCGCAATAATTGCTGAATATGCTAAGGGAATTGGGTCATATAAGCGACTAATTATCCCAATGGGTGAAGACAAAAAACTGGAATCTGCTACTTCTTTAATTCAAGACGCTCATGCTGTTGGTTTGGAGGTACACGCCTGGACATTTCGCAATGAAGACCAATATCTTGCCGCTGATTATAAAGGAAATTCTAAAGCAGAATACGAGCAATTTTTCAAGTTGGGGCTTGATGGTGTATTTAGTGATTTTCCTGATCTGGCAGTCAATGTCCGCAACCAAATATTTCCTAGTTTGGTAATTGAAAAGTAAGGATTGAAAAGAATAAACTGGTTTGCTTTGTGGCTTTGAATCTCTTAAATATTTACCAGCTTGACTGCTCTTTAGTACTACAAAGCTGATCAACACACTTATTTGAAATCAGCGCAACCACGCAATTGAACTTATTCCGATTTTCCTCTTCAACCCAAAGCGGAAGGACAATTTTATCGGTAAATTCAAGCACTAATAGTTTCATTTGTTCTAAGGAGATTTTCCCGTACAGAACAAGAATCAACAAGCCATCATTTTCTCTTGCCAATTTATTAGCTTCAGGTAGAACACTAAGCCATTCCCGCCAGTAAACAGGAAATAGTAAATGAAGTGGTCTATCGTCTCCCATATTGATTAATGTTGGCTTTTTAATGGTACAAGTCCCATCGGCGGCTTCATACCAAGGACGCTTATTTTGCAGGTAAGGTATATTGCAGTAGGTAGATGTATTCATTAAATGTTTCTCTCCAGCTATTTGCAATCGCAATGTGTATTTGAACACTTGCGAGGATCATTTTACTGTTTGGGTGAAAGTGTCCAGAGAATTCGGCACTGCTCTATAAGTACAAAAATTAAACTTATGCTCACTACGCCATTTTAAAACCCTGGATTTCTGTAACACAGGCTACTATTTAGATTCTAAATGAAATTGATTAAAGTGACTTCAGCATAATTACTGAAATCAAAGTTACTAGGCTCCGAACTTCAAGAGATTTTCATAAAATCCTTTAAACTTCTGAAGCCAACTTGAATAAAGTTGTGCGGCTCGGTTTGTTTTCGATAACCATCTATAAGATGATTATTTGCCTAAATTACCAGCCAAAATGCATCCAAATCTCAATCGGTAGAGATTAATTTATAACGCAGTTTATTGCTGTTTTGTCAAGAGTAACAGCCCAAAAAATTATTTTCAAGCTCCAGCATTAGAAGAAAGGATATTGCCCCAGTTCCAATAATCATGGCACGTTTCTTATCTATCAATTACGTGGTTTGGTAAGACTTCATCATCTTTTTACAAATTCTTCATAACGGAATTGCCGGATTTAAAGCTGTAGTGAATGTAAGAGGAATTAATATTTCTTAATAGCAGCAACATTGATGAAAAGATTAGAATTATTGCTAAACTTCGGTTTACTGCTTTGCGGGGTCTGGACTGCTCCTGCGATCGCTCAATCCACTAATATAGAAACAGAAACACCATTCCCCTCATCCACTGGTCAAGCCGCCGACTTGAAAGTACTGCCCCGCCTGGGTGCTGGCTTCACCACCACAGGCGCCGGCTACGAAAGCTTTACTCGCTTCGAGGGCTTCATTCCCCTACTGCAAACCCCCGGTAGTCGCCTCACCTTCCTGGAAGGACGACTAATTTTAGACACCGATGCTCATGTGGGTGGTAACATCCTATTAGGACACCGCTTTTATAGTCCCCAAGATAAACGGATTTACGGCGGATACCTCGCTTACGACAGCCGTAACACTAGCAGCAGCGCCTTCAACCAACTGGGGGCAGGATTTGAAAGTTTAGGCGATACTTGGGACTTTCGTGCCAATGGTTATATCCCACTGGGTGACACCCGTAAGATGGTGGAAGAGCGGATTATCGATAGAGGGTTGCAACTTACAGGAAATCCCTTCTTTCAAGACCATTTCTTAGTCAAATCGGGACAACGAGAATTTCAGCAAATTCGGCGCTTTGAGGCGGCAATGGCTGGTTTTGACATTGAGGCTGGGACAAAACTGGCAAAACTCGGCAGTCAAGGCGATTTGCGCGGTTATGGAGGATTATACTACTACAACGCGGCAGGCGGCAATGATGCCCTCGGCTGGCGACTCCGACTAGAAGCGCGTCCCACAGATGCCCTAAACTTGGGCTTATCTGTGCAAAATGATGCAATTTTTGGCACTAATTTGATTTTAAGCATCGGGGCGACATTTCCAGGAACTCGTCCAAGAGGTGTCACTCAACAAACCATCTTAGCCCGGATGGGAGAGTCGGTTGCTCGGACTGCGAGTATTGCTGTTAATTCGCAAACTGAATCGCAGTTATTTAATCAACAAGAAACGCTTAAAGCAAGCAATCCTGAAACGAATTTACCTTATGTTTTTCAGCAAGTAAAATTAGGTGCAAATGGCGGCGATGGTACGTTTGAAAATCCCTTCGGCACAGTCGAATCTGCCCTTAACGCTACGCGGTCTGATGGTAATGATATCGTTTATGTGCAAGCGGGGACAAATCCTGGCATTCCGGCTTTTACCATTGGGAGTCGCGTACAAGTATTATCCACGGCACCAGTGCAGTTTCTTAATACTACGGAATTTGGTCGGGTACAGTTGCCATTATCCGGCGCTGGTGTACTGCCAAAAGTGACAGATACTGTCACGATGGGTAATAATAGTGTCCTTTCTGGATTCGCAATTACAGGCGTAACGGATGCCGGTATTGTGGCAAGAAATATCAACAATGCCACAATTCGAGATAATACGATTACTAGTGCGACGGCGGCGGGTGTCTTGTTGGAAAATACAACAGGTACGCTAACTTTAATAAATAATGCGATCGCAACTAATGGTGTCCCCAGTCTTAGCGGCACAAATATCAATAATGTTGCGATTTTTTCCAGTCCTCTGACTAGTATCAATTCCACAACAGATGGTATTTTCTTAAACGGAGTGACGGGAAACATTGCCATCACCGATAGTTCAATTATTATTACGAATTCTGCCCAAAATGGTATTTCTGCCGAAAATGTTACTGGAAGCATTACCTTTGCTCCAAGTAATGGCAGTCAGATTAGTAATACTGGGAATTATGGAGTAAGATTCTCTAATTCTACAGGTGCGATCGCTTTATCGGGATTTGAGATTAATGCTACTGCTAATAGCGGAATTTATGGTGCGAATCTTAATAATACCACGCTGCAAAACAATCGGATTACTAATGCAACGCGGCGCGGAATTGAACTGGATAATGTAGCGGCTACTAACGTCATTGCTAATACTATTACTAACAGTGGACTTGAAGGGATTTTCGCTCAAGCTGCAGGCACGACACAACAGGCAATTACCCTTGAAAGCAACACAATTAATCGTAGTGGGAATCCCGGCATTTTCCTTCAAGCTTCGGAGGATTCTAGGCAAAATTTAACTCTCAATAGCAACAGGATTACTGATAGTGGCGGTCAAGGGATTTTCGTCCAAGCGAGTGGCAATAGCCAACAAAACTTCTCCCTAAATAATAGTACGATTAATCGCACAACTGCTGATAGTCAAGGTAACGCAGGTCAAGGGATTTTTGCCCAAGCCAGTGGCAATAGCCAACAAAACTTGTCTCTTGACAAGAGTGCTGTTAATAATAGTGCAGGTCAAGGCGTTTTTGTTCAGGCTAATAATAACGCTCAACAGCAGTTTAATATCAATAACAGTGCAATTAGCGAAAGTACAGGACAAGGGATTTTAGTGCAATCTGCTGGTTCAGTTTTACAAGAAATTAACATTGACAACAGCAGAATTATCCGCACGAAGACTGATAGCCAAGGTAACGGCGGGCAAGGAATTTTTGCTCAAGCAAATCAGGACGTTCAACAAGATTTATCGATTAGCAAAAGTACAGTAATTGATAGCCAAGGACAAGGAATTTTCCTGCAAGCAAATGATGCAAAACAGCAAAATGCCGCGATTGAGAACACGACAATTATTAACAGCAACAGTCAAGGGATTTTAGTTCAAGCAAGTGGTAATACTCCTCAAGAGTTTGCGATAGAAACTAGCACAGTCAGCAACACCAACACCGATAGCCAAGGCAACGCCGGACAAGGTATCTTTATTCAGGCGAATCAGGGCGTCTTGCAGAACTTTGCCATCGATAGCACAACAGTTAACGATAGCAAAGGACAAGGCATTTTCATCCAGGCTAATGAGGCGCAACAACAAAAGTTTACCATCGATAATACGACGGTGGATAACAGCGCTGTTCAAGGAATCTCTGTTCAGTCGAGTGGTAATACTACCCAAGAGTTTACTATTAAAAACAGCACAATTAACAACACGAACACCGATAGTCAAGGTAATGCCGGACAAGGATTATTTGTGCAGGCAAATCAGGGTGTTAGGCAAAACTTTACTATCGATAATACTACGGTTAATGATAGTAAAGGGCAAGGCATCTTTGTTCAATCTAACAATGCAACTCAACAAAAATTTAGCATAAATCAAGCTACAGTTGCTA
>CADCTM010000118.1:0-1927 GCA_902805485.1 uncultured Coleofasciculus sp.
AAGATTTGATAAAGAACGGATACTGTATCGCTTCAAAATGAGCAACAGTGCCAAATTTATCCTGAAAATTATTAGGACTTCTGTATAAGGGGACAACACCTTAAGTGGGAGTCTGTCTGTGCCTTTTAATACCATTTTTGATTTTTTTCATCAGGATTGGTCACGTTCTAAGCGGATTCGTCCGGAGAAAACTAAGCCTGAAAGTATTGACTTACCTGAAGAAGTTGAGGAAAGGGGGACTTCATCCCTACGGCGCGTGCCGACTGTTTTGATTTATACCTTAGCCGCATTTACGGCTCAAGATTTGGCGCATCAAGCATTAGCAAATGGCACTAAGGTAGGTATTACTAATCAGCCTTCAAATAAAGAGGCAGGTAATCTGGTTGTTCCGAGTGTGAAGGAACAATTGCAATCAAAAGAAGCGACACCCATCGCCTCACCAGAATCCTTAGTGGCACAAGAATTTACTGAAGGTACGTTGCCAACTTTAAATTCAAGCACTCAACCTAAACCCGATGTTGTGTCAACGGTAGCAACTGCAATCCCGCCCGCAACTAGCGCTGCCATTGCGCCTCCCGAAACTGAGACGACAATGGCGCCTACTGCCTCCACAAAGCTTGCCAAAGTCCAAAGTCAATCGGCGCAAGATTTACAAAATGTTTCGAGTGCCAAGCCGCTTCCAACTAATCTTCCTCAGACAACGCCAAAAGTTGTTGCACAAAACATACAAACAGAAACAACACAACCTTGTCTTGAAGTAGACGGTTTACGTTCTCAACTGCGTGATTTGGAGAAGATAAAAACTACTGATGACTTTCAAGCTTCACCCGCGTTAAGTATTGCGATTCCCACGGGTTTTGGTGTTGATAATAATACAGGGTTTGTCAGTGCAACTTATCAACAACGAACTCGATATAGCAATGTGAGTGATGGTGCATTGGGTGTTGGAGTTGGGTTAGGAGATGCGCGGAAAGCAGTGGGTGTGGAGTTATCCTATACAGCGGCTAGCTTTGGCGGTAGTCGCGACTTTGGTGCAGGTGGCTTTAACGTCAAAGTCCACCGTCAACTAGCCGATGACTTGTCGGTAGCGGCGGGTTGGAATGGCTTTGTGAATGTCGGCGGTCCGAATGACTTTGAAAACTCCGTATATGGCACGGTTACTAAAGTTTTGCGGACACGAGATGACATTAATTTGCCGTTTAGTCGCGTCGCTGTTACGGCGGGAATTGGCAATGGTCAATTTCGCTCAGAAAATGCGGTAGCTAATGGTTCTGACGGGGTTAACATTTTTGGGAATGTGGCGGTTCGTGTCGCAAAACCGGTCAGTTTAATCGCCGAGTGGAGTGGACAAGACTTAGGTGTAGGAGTTTCTATCGCTCCTTTCAAAAATATCCCGTTGGTGATTACTCCCGCCGTACGCGACATCGTAGGTGCGGGAGATGGGCCTCGATTTGTTTTAGGCACTGGTCTAGCCTTCAAGTTTTAAGTACTTAGTGTGGGAGTTAGAGTTATGAATAAAAAGCAATGGATTAGTTTGACGTTATTAATTGGTAGCGGATTTCTGGCGCTTCCTGCTGTCGCTCAACCGCCTAACCAGTCAGATATTACAGGCACAAATGTCTGGAATAATACGGCGCCTATCTTCAAAAATAATGGGCAACTTCAGCCGGAAATTCTTAATAATGCCCGACGGCTTTCTCAACAATTGGACGAGGGTTCTAAGGTTTGCTGTAGTGCGCCTCCGCCTACGGCTACGCGTCGCTTTGCCAGGGGACCGCGTGACCCCAATGAGGTGTGTATCAATCCAGATTGTCAGCAACTCAATACTGTGGTGGATGAAACCAAAGTGTTTTTAGGTGAGGTGAATCGCCTGCAAGCAGATCAACAAAGAGCGAGTCGTAACCGTGTTTGGTAGATTTTTAGCTCA
>CADCTM010000118.1:1965-4633 GCA_902805485.1 uncultured Coleofasciculus sp.
TCGGAAAGTCAGTAAAAGTTAAGACGATGATGAAAAGAAAGAACCATTACAATTGTGCATGGTTGATGATGTTGATGGGAGTGATGACGGTCGGGTTGGGTATGTTTTCAAAAGCTGCTCAAGCCGCTGACCAATTTGGCACCAAGGGCGTCCAGTTTGATGTTAATACGATTGTTGAGTTTGAGTTTGTGGAATCTCATGGTGCTTATCAGTCAACTTTTGGTGTGATTAATTTAGATACGGGTGAGAAGACGCCACTGCTTGCGGAAGTCAAGCCTTCTGATTATCTGCAAAATCCTAACACTCCGAGTGACTATAGGCGATCGCCTTCTAAGCCTGATTTTGTTGGGACTCCTGGAAACACTGTGCCTCAACCCTTGGCTGAGTATGAATTTAAGGCGAATACGCGCTATGCTTTTTACCTGGAATCTACCTATAATGGCAGACCGGCGGGTATTGTCTACTCGACAACTACTCAAAATCCTGGCGGCAACCTACAAGCTAAATTTGATGGTGAGGTATTCGGTCTGGCAAACGGCGGTACGATTACCCTTTGGGATGATACTGGCTCGCTGTTAGTTAAGCCGAATCAAGAAGATACGGACTTTAATGACTTTATTGTCCGCGCGGGTGGTCATATTGCTTGCCCCTACGCAAATAATAGTCGTAGTCAGCGAAAATCGGTTGGCGACAGCGCCAAGCTAGCTGGACTTAAATGTACGGGTAAGTAGAACAATCCTCTAAGCGGTTTAAGATAAAGTCTGCACTCCTTCCGGAATTTGGGAAGACTTGGGAGTGCAGGCTTTGTTTTTGTCGTCACCCTTGTTTTCACGGAGTACTTTGAAAATTGGTCTATGGATAGCAAGGAACTAATTATTGAGGCGGGACGTACAGAAAATCAATATTGGAAGGACTTGTGGCGCTATCGCGAGTTGTTTTACTTCTTAGCATGGCGTGATATTTTGGTGCGTTATAAGCAGACAGCAATTGGTGTCACTTGGTCGCTAATTAGACCTTTCTTAACAATGGTTGTTTTCACGGTTGTATTTGGCAAGCTGGCGAAGTTACCATCTGAGGGTGCGCCTTATCCAATTTTGGTTTTTGCGGCAATGCTTCCTTGGCAATTTTTTGCGAGTGCGCTGGCTGAATGTAGCGAGAGTTTGATTTCTAATGCTAATTTGATTTCTAAAGTTTATTTTCCGCGATTAATTGTGCCAGCGAGTGCTGTAATTGTTAGTTTTGTAGACTTCTTGATGTCTGGCACGATTATGTTAGCGCTGATGGCTTGGTATAATTTTGTGCCGAGTTGGCGGATTTTGACATTGCCAATCTTTATTTTGATTGCCTTTGCGGCGTCGATGGGTGTTGGTTTGTGGTTGTCGGCGCTAAATGTAAAGTATCGCGATTTTCGCTATGTTGTGCCGTTTCTGGTACAGTTTGGTTTGTATATCTCACCTGTGGGTTTTAGTAGTAGTCTTGTGCCGGAGCAATGGCGTATGCTTTACTCTTTAAACCCAATGGTTGGTGTTATTGATGGCTTCCGTTGGGCAATTTTGGGTGGAAAATCAACAATTTATTTGCCTGGGTTTGCTATATCTATGGTGCTGGTTGGGTTATTGTTGGCTAGTGGTGTTTGGTATTTTCGCAAAACTGAACGCACGTTTGCTGACGTGATTTAAGCCAGAAATTGTAACGTATGTCAGATACGGTGATTCGGGTTGAAAATCTAGGGAAGAAGTACGTTATTGGCTATCAAAAGGAAGCGTACTATCGGACGCTACGGGATGCGATTTCGGGTGGAGTCAAGTCTTTTGGACGGCAGTTTTTGACGCCGTTTGGCAAGAGAATGGCTGACTCAGATGCTGAGGAGTTTTGGGCACTCAAGGATGTTTCATTTGAGGTGAAGCAAGGTGAACGTCTTGGGATTATAGGTCGTAATGGAGCCGGAAAATCGACTCTTTTAAAAATTCTGAGCCGCATTACTGAACCAACTACGGGACGCATTAGTATTAAGGGCCGAGTCGCAAGTCTTTTGGAAGTAGGCACCGGGTTTCATCCCGAATTGACAGGGCGAGAAAATATTTATCTCAATGGTGCAATTCTGGGAATGAGTAAGGGCGAAATCAAAAGAAAGTTTGATGAAATCGTGGCTTTTTCCGAGGTTGAAACATTTTTGGATACTCCTGTTAAGCGCTATTCTTCGGGAATGTATGTGCGTCTTGCTTTTGCCGTAGCGGCTCATTTGGAACCGGAAATTTTAATTGTTGATGAAGTGTTAGCTGTTGGCGATGCCGCTTTTCAAAAAAAGTGTTTAGGCAAGCTTGAGGATGTGGGAAAACAAGGACGAACAGTGTTTTTTGTCAGTCATAACCTTCAGGCAGTTATGAGGCTTTGTAGTACAGGAATATGTCTGGAAAATGGCAATTTATCGAAGATTGGTGATGTGCAATCGGTTGCAAACCATTATTTTAGTTCTACTACGGGAATTAGACAAAAAGAAATCGACCTTTCACAAGAAAGAAGACCGAATTTTGGGATTAAATCTTATTTTAAAATTTTAAAGCTTAATTTATCCTGTACTAATGAGCAGCTTGTTTATAAAATTGGAGAAACGATCGGTTTTGAGCTTACATATCAATATGATTTGTTTACTGAAGGCTTACGTATT
>CADCTM010000119.1 GCA_902805485.1 uncultured Coleofasciculus sp.
CGCCTTGGGAAAGAATATTTTGGAAATACTAACTTCGCTGAGGGAGTAAGCGATATATTGCAAGATATGCCAGCGACTGAGCAAACTCAGTTCATCCAGTGGCTTCAATCATCTCCCCTTGGTAAACTTTGGCGATAATCTAGAAGAAAGGTTAAATAAAATTGCTTATTGCTGGCTACACAGAGGCTAATGCTTGTTCATCAGCCGATAATATCTAACTGACAGATCGGCTTTTTGTGATTTCCTTGATTCAGTAATCTCCTTAAAAGTCTTATGAGCAGCTCTGTAGAAAAATCATCGGGAACTCAATCCCTACTAACAGGTCAGAACGTCGTCTATGCCGGAATTGCGTGGGCGGTAATATCCCTATTATTTTTTCTGTTATTTAGTGTTTCTTCGCCAGGGGAAGAGCGTCCACTTTGGTACATGATTGGTACATACCTGCTAGAGTTGTTGCCTTTTTTAGCTGGGGCTTTCCTTTGTTACAGAAATTGGCGCAGTCCCAACATTGCCAGTGGACGTAATGTCTGGCTAGGAATTGGTCTGGGAATGCTCTGCTATTTTATTGGAGGCTTGCTCTTTGGGGTGTGGGAGCTGTACTGGCAGCTTAACGCCGACGTGTCACCCGCCGATTTGTTTTACTTGTTGGTCTATGCCTTTGTCGGGTGGGGGATGGTGTTAGCGATTCTTCCAAGGCGCTTGAATTTGGAGACTTGGCAGTGGGTGACAGTTGTTGCGATCGCATTACTGGGAATCGCCTTAGCGGTATGGGTATACCTAATTACCCCCGATAGTTCACAAGAAGCTGATGTTGTAGCATCACCCACGGCGACTGAGCAGACGACAGCAGCTAAGTCCACACAATCAACTGCGTCAAAAGCACCAGAAATTAAAGGTAGTGCCTCTGATGCTACAAACGCCGGAGCAGAAGAGAACGACAAAAAAAATGCCCCAGCTTGGGCGATCGCAATTGAAGAGGCACTTAACCCCTTAGCTGTACCGGTGAACCTCTCCTACATCATTGGAGATGTCTTTCTGCTGATTATTGCCGCCACGCTTTTATTGGCGTTTTGGGGTGGTCGTTTCGTTCAGTCTTGGCGAATGATTGCTGCGGCAACCATTTCCCTTTACATTGCCGATATGTGGACGAAGTACGCAGCAAGTGATCCACAATATGAAAGTGGAGGACTACTGGATGTCTTTTATGTATTCAGTGGTGTCCTGTTTGCCATCGGCGCTGCCCTTGAATTTGATATATCAATCCGCTCCCGTCGGGGTAGCCGTAAGCGCACTGAAGGTAGGTCATGAGTCCAAGAAAACTGTCTGATACTGACAAAAAAGATATCCTAAACCTGTACCAACGCCTGGAAGAGACAACCTCAACCTTGGCAACCCGCTATGGTGTCAGTAACTCGACAATTAGCCGCATTCTTAAAAGTAGTTTGTTAGAAGCCGATTATGAGGTGCTGATTCAGCAAAAGCGCTCAAATCGTAGCAACTCATCTTCTGCAATTAGCGAAACCACTGAGCCATCTGTAGAAGAGCCGGCTGAATCATCCTTTGATCTTCAAACCCCCAACCTACCAGTAGACGTTGAGGCTGAGGATTCAGCCTCAACCCTTAACGAGCAGCGATGGCGTCGCCGTCGTTCCTCAGTGGCTGCTGAAACCGTTACTGAGCAACAGGCAATCCAAACTGAGTTGCAACTGGAAATGGCTGCTAAAGTGTCCGAAAACGGCGCTGAGGACTTAGCTGAGTCTTTTGCGGAGATTGAGGCTTCAGAAACTAGCCGCTTAGAAGAGTTGCTGGATGAAGACTTAATGGATTTGAATGAAGAGGATGACGAAGAGGATGATGATTTAGATGACGACTGGGAAGACAACGCCCCATACAACGAAATTCAAGGTCCGATCAAAACAACTCGCACATCAAGTGGTGCTAAAGTTCAAGTGTTGCCCTTGTCGGAGGCATCTCTGCCCAAAACTTGCTATCTAGTTGTAGACCGCGCCGCTGAATTAATTGCTCGTCCTCTTAAGGACTTTGGCGACTTAGGTCGCATTCCCATTGAAGAAATTCAGGAAAAAACGCTGCCAGTATTTGATAATCACCGCGTGGCGCGGCGTTTTTCTAATCGTTCCCAGCGAGTGATTAAAGTTCCCGATGGTCGAATGCTTCAGAAGACTTGCTCCCATTTACAAGCTAAAGGAATTACTCGACTGTTAATTGATGGTCAGGTTTACTCGCTATTACCGACTCAACCGCCGAGTTAAGTGTCATCTACTCGTTGCCCTTGTGGTTAGATAGGAGTTTCCTCTAAGTCGTGACTACACCGCTATCGGTGTAGTTGGTGTTTGTGCTTGACGTTTCCCTGAAATAGCCGCCAGCATGGGAACTGGACAGATCAAATAATCTAAAAATGATAAATAACTTAATCTAACTTTAAAAAATATTTATTGCGTCTTTTTTCCAAGTCGTTGGTTTAAGTTGATAAGATTGAAAAGCTTGAGAACGGACGGGAGAACTAAACCACGATTGATAAAGAAGCTAGAGGGTGTTTCCGAACAGCTAAAATCTTTATGTAGCCCTGTACCAATTGTGCAAATCATCAATATAGACCGCAAAACGGCTTTTGAGTAAATCATTTTAGCGTTTAAAAGAGTAGTGATAAATACCAATTTAAAAAGCAAATTTAAGTAACTAACTTAAGTAATTTCTTGAATACTTGTAACCCGAAGAAGTGATTGGAGCGCCAAGGTAATGGAAGTTAGACATCTCCTCAGGCTATATGAGCAAGGAAATCGAGATTTTGCGGGAGCTGACTTAGGTGGCGAAAACTTAAGTGGAGTCACGTTAATCGGCGTTAACTTTACAGGTGCAAACTTAAGAGGTGTCAATTTCAGTCGCTCGTTTTTAATTAAGTCAGACTTAAGTAACGCTCAGATGAACTGGGCAAATTTAAGTTTTGCCAAAATGAATGAAACCAAATTAGTCGAGGCAGAACTCACTAAAGCCAATTTGAGTGGCGCGTTTTTGGTAAAATCAAAACTACCAGGAGCAAAGCTCAGTGGGGCAAATCTTAGCGGTGCAAACCTGAGATGTGCTAACCTCTGGGGCGCCAATCTTTGTGGAGCGAATTTACATAGAAGTAATCTGCGAGATGCCAATCTTAGTGGAGTTAACTTTAACTGGGCAAATTTATCCGAGGCGAGACTAGGCGGCGCGAAAGTATACGGTGCTTCTTTAAGCGGTGTCAACTTGAGTCGTGCTTTTTTGAAAGAATTAGACTTAGGGGGCGTTGATTTAGAAGGAGTTAATCTAAGAGGAGCCAAATTGAATGGCGCTAATTTAGAGGGGGCTAACTTAATTGCGGCTGATTTAAGCGAGGCTCAACTACAGCGTGTAAATCTTAAAGGCGCAGACTTAACTGGCGCAAATCTGGCGAGAGCTTCTCTTGAGAAGGCAAACCTAACTTGGACAGTTTTGAGAAAGACGGATCTGAGTGAGGTAGATCTCAGTGAGGTCAAGTTGAATGGGGTTCATTTTGAGGATATCCAGGACAGTGGGGCGATTTTGCCGAAATCATTCGGTCATTTGATTTACTCATCTGCAATGTAAGGTATCTCTAGAGGGTAATAGATAACGAATTGAATGTTAGTTACTATTGTTTCCTTTAATAAATACGGAGATGGTGAGCAAAATCCTGGTAATCGTCCATCAACAGAACTCCGATCCTGGGTGCGTCGGACAAATATTGCGTACGAATGGCTATGAGCTGGATATTCGCTGTCCGAGTAACGCTGATGAACTGCCTACAACGATGGATAACCATGAGGGTGTTGTAATTTTTGGTGGTCCAATGAGCGCCAATGATAGTGAAACTTTACCCTTTATCCGTGCAGAGTTAGATTGGATTCCAGTCGCATTGGAAGCGGATAAGCCTTTTTTGGGTATTTGTCTTGGCGCTCAATTATTGGCGCGAGTACTCGGTGCAAAAGTCAGTCCTCATCCCCAGGAAATGACGGAAATTGGCTATTTTCCGATCGCGCCAGCTCCAGAAGCTTATCCGTATTTCGCTCATCCTCTGTATGTCTATCAATGGCATCGTGAAGGATTTGAGCTACCAAAGGGCGCTAAGAAGCTCGCAGAAGGGGATGTTTTTACTAATCAAGCTTTTCGGTACGGCAAGGCGGCTTACGGCTTACAGTTTCATCCCGAAGCCACTAGGGAAATTGTTGAGCGGTGGACGAGGCTTGGGGTGGATATGCTAACACTTCCAGGCGCTCAATCCCGTGATGAGCAGATCAGCAAGCACGCTTTGTATGCGATCGCAAAAGATAATTGGCTCGAAGGTTTTTTAAAACTTTGGCTTGAAGATGGTATTGTTCCCGCGACGCCTCAATTTTCGGGATGACTTTTCTCGCTTTGGCTTGAGCCAACATTTTTACTGATGATTGAAAATACTTAACATTTCGTAATTTTTTCTAAACTGAGAGTGTAAGGCGATTTTTCAGTTTACGATTATGCGACTAGAACCGACTCAGCGGACTAAACTTGACAATACTGACGACAGGCAATTTTACTCGGTGCCGCGCTTTGTCACTCATGTTGATGAAGGGTTCATCGATCAACTTA
>CADCTM010000120.1:0-2230 GCA_902805485.1 uncultured Coleofasciculus sp.
TTGCAGCCTTACGAGCAAAAGGAACGATGTTGTTCGCAGTTACGTTTGTTTTGAGTCCGGTATTTGCGAGAGAAGACTCACTCTCGGCCTGAATCACGGGGCAGCGTTCGCCAACACGTCGAAACCATTAAGGCCCCATGCCTGTATATCTCTAATTATAGTGCAGGGTTTAAGGATTGCGGTGTCAATTTTTTTTCTAGATTATCCTTATTTTCTTTGGGCTTCTTTGGCTGTACCTCTTCCGGCGGGGGAAGACGTTGTAGTTGCTCGATCGGCTTATTGATCTCTGGCGGTGGCGTTTGTGTTGATGGTGGGGGCGTTTGTGTGGTTGTCGGGGGTACAGATTGATCAGGTGAAGCTGGTGTCGTCGGGCTAGATATGGGAGCTGGCTCCTCACTCTTCGGTGCGGGTGAAGTTTCTTGTGGCTTGGGTGAGGGCGATGCTGAAGCTGGAGGTGGCGAAGATTTCCTTACAGGCGCTTCATCGTTTCTGCGGTAACGTCGGCGCACGGGTTGCTCGGCTTCTGGAGCGGGGTTGCTGGGTTCAACTGGCTCAGTCGGCTCCTGTGGGGTGTTCTGAACCTCACTCTCACTACTCGGCAGCACAATGGGGGCTACAGGGGATACAGAGGGGCTGATTGTAGGGGATGGAGAGGGTGGTTTTGGCTGATTTCGGATCGTGCCCAAGGCAACTAAACCTAACGCGATCGCCACTGCTACCCCCAAAACAATACCAGGAACACCTAATACTTTACGAATTTGACTAACTGTAGACGGCAATTTTTGCTTAACTTGAGGCGGTTGTGCAATTAAGGGAGTTGTTGCTCCCATTTGTTGGCGCATCGCCACCGTTGGCGTACCATTAACCTGCTCTAATTGAGGAGGTAACAGTGAGAGCCATTCATCCACAGTTGCGGGTCGATAACGCGCCTCTACTGCCATACCACGCATCACGGCTTGATTTATGGCGGCACTGACTTGGGGTTGCAGATCGCGCGGTGCAGGCATCGGTTGGCGATCGCGTATTACTGCCGGTGTAGGAACTTGTGCCGTCAACAACGCATAAAGTGTTGCTGCCAAACCATAAACATCCGATGCGGGTGTGCGCTTCTCCTTACTTAAATACTGTTCAATAGGCGCATAACCCTCTGAAACCATACTGGTATGAGTTTGAGTTGAGTCGGCGCTAAACTCCCGCGAAATCCCAAAATCAATCAATACCACTTCCTGAGTGCCCAGGCGCACAATAATATTGTCTGGCTTAACATCTCGATGCAGTAAGCCGTTTTGATGCACAACTTTCAAAGCTTCTGCAACCTGTCGGATGTAATGAATTGCCGTCGCTTCAGTTAAAGGTTTTCCAGGAAACACAACCCCTTGCAACGTCTGTCCTGGAACATAATCCATGACCATGTAAGGCCATCCAGCTTCCAGAAAAAAGTCACTAACCCGGACAATATTGGGATGGAGGCATAAAGCCAAGCGTCGCGCTTCGTCTTGAAACTGCCGCTGGAACTTCGCCGAGTCTGGGTGTAGGCGTAGAGACTCGTTGAGGGTTTTAATCACCACTGGCTGACCTAAATAGTGATGAGTGGCTTTAAATGTGACGCCAAAGCCACCCTGTCCTAGTTCTTCTAAGAGAGTATATTTGCCAGCCTGTAAGGTTTTGCCGACTAACGAGTTCATAATGGCGACACGATTTTTTGCTCTAGATTATTATTTCTAAAAATAGAATCTAACAATTACCCTATGGACGAAATATCCGAACTAAAGTTGCGATTAAATCCACAATATTCGATCCGAATACTGGATTGCTACCAACTAACCCCTAACTGTAGCTCAGAATTGACAAGTCGGAGCTGAGGCGAGGAAGTGTATCCCAGTCGCTGGCTGATATCAGGGGAAGGAAAAGTCGGGAAATTCACCCAATCCTTGCTGCGATTTGGGTACAGGCTCAGTTTTGCCAATAATTCTGGGACAAATCCACTGAAGATTAACTGGCTATGCCTACTGAGCAAAAGCGATCGCTTTTCTAATGTTTTCGGTTGTTGGACTTATGCCTCTCGTAAAGCCGTTCTACCTTTTAGGAAGCGATTATGTTTTCCCGCGTACTGCCAACAAATTGATCCAAGCGCAACTCAAGCAGCATGGGAGTAGGGAAGCACAAGGAAGCGCAGGACGGATTCAAGTTACTGCTGTGACTTATGAGTATTTAAAGGATAAGTGTTTAT
>CADCTM010000120.1:2240-4617 GCA_902805485.1 uncultured Coleofasciculus sp.
ACTATTGTTAAGGGTAAAGGAAAAATGATTACTTATTGGTTGAAAGGAAGAAAGCTTGGTGACTTATAAGATAGTTTATTTCTTTAGCTTAAGAGACTTGTAAACAATAAATCACCCAACTGCTATAAAGGCGCACCCCTTAGTGCGCCCCGACAATAGATTAAAGGGTTAGAACCGTTGACCCAAACCAAACTGAACTTTACTACCCCCTTGGTCAGTGAAGCCCAAATCAGCTCGAATCACCCCCACCGGAGAGTTTACCCGTAAACCTGCCCCATAACCAAATCCTGTCCCAGGCTTACCCCGCACAACTCCTGGTTCCCCCGGCACTGTCTCGGCAGTACCCAAGTCTGAACCAAAATCAGCAAAAAGCACAGCCCCCACAGGATTAAATAGTGGGATACGATATTCAGCAGATGCCAACACATAACTGCGACCACTCGCTACTTCACCCGTACCATAACCCCGTACCGAGTTTATACCACCAACATTAAACGCCATATAGGGCGGCAAGTCGCCAATTGTTGTGCCACCTTGGACATTAAACGCCAGCACTTGTTGATTGTCACCACCAAACAAATTAACCGGGATATATTGGGAGTAATTTCCCTTCACCTGGTTCATCAAAATATTACCGCTACCGACAGGAATTGACTGCGATGTTGTTAAGCTAACAATAGAACCAGAAGTTGGATTAATCGGATTATCGCGTTGATCTTTACTAATTCCTGCTGTCAGGGCTACTAAATCATCAACACCAGTCCCACTAAAAGAAAGCGGATTACCTAGTTGATCCGTTGGCGTAATATTGCCATTTTTATCGCGCATACTGGTACGAGTGTAATTCAATCCAACCGACGCATTCCAGCCATCCACAGGTTTCGTTAGGGTTACGCCACCGCCAATTTGCCCTTCTTTGGGTTGGTTATAATTTGCTGCCTCAGTTGGATTTTTGAAATTGTCATTAAAAGTCTGGGATTGGGATTCACGCTTAAAGCCATCTACACTATATCCAGGCATATCTGGGTTGCTGGCACGATAAGGACTAGTGAAATTGCCATCAAACTGAACGTTTTTAGAGCCGACTTGGACATTTAGTCCAACTTGCTTGTTAACACCACCAAAGTTTTGGTCTTTATAACTAATTGTGCCGAAAACACCAGTATCGCCACTGTATCCGCCGCCAACATTAACTCCACGCACCGATCGCTCTGTCAGATCGTAGGTAACATCAACCTTCCTCGCATCACCATTTAAGGACACATTTGCGTTATCAAACAGTCCCAACTGATACAACTGCTGCAAGTCTTGCCGCGCCACATCCACCCGGAATATTTCCCCGGACTTCAGTTTCAACTCATTCCTAATGAAATCTTCCTTAGTACGTCCTTTTGTCTCCTTACCTTCTTTATCCAAGAAGCGGACATTAATATTGCCAACTAATCCTTCCGCTACTTCCAGGGTGACAACGCCATTACTTGCAGGTTTGGCAGATAATACTTGAGCCAAAACATAACCGTTATCTTTATACCATTTGGTTAGCTGCTCCACACCTTGACGCATGGCAGCAACACTAACTGGTTGTCCGAATTGAGATTTAAAGATATCGTTGGCAACATCTGGGGAGAGGACTTTGTTACCGGAAATTTGAAGCGATCGCACAACAACCGGTTGCACCTGATAAACTACTTTCACTCCATCCCGATTTTGAGACGTACTGACACGGGCATCTGAAAATAAACCCGTATTCAAAATCGCCGCAACATCATTATCCAACTCGCTTTGGCTAGTTGAACTTCCGGCACGAGTGCGAATCGTTTTTAGGATAATTTGCTGTAATTCATCACTTGCGCCCGTCACCTGTACATCTGTCGCGGTAACTGCTAAATCATTACTACTTGGAGATACCACCGTCCGTGTTGCTGGGGCAGGTGTATTATTAACCGTAGGAGATTGAGTGATAGAACTAACAGGTGTTCTCGGCGTTTGAAGCGGCTGTGGCGTTGTCGGAACTACCACATTGTTATTACTCGTAGCCCTAATTGGTGTTTGAGTTGACGCAGAAAACTCTGGTCTTGCAGCGGCTTCAGGGGGTGCAATTGCTGCCGTTGATGGTTTTGCGGTGGACTCGGCAACAGGAACCGTATAGTTGTTTGCAGCAGGCTTTGGAGTGGAATTTGCAACGTCTGGACTAGCGATCGCTTGGTGGGTTAAATCTCCCGCCGCGAGGACTGCCAATGTAGAAAGTGCAACAGCTTTATTCAGCATAAAAATAGCCTCATCGCTAGTCAGATTTGTTAAGAATTGCTTTTGTTTAACCTGACCGTTGCCACAATCATCAAGTTCCGCCCTTTGTGCCACCTCTGTATCTGCCACA
>CADCTM010000121.1:0-382 GCA_902805485.1 uncultured Coleofasciculus sp.
TGGTACTGTATGCCTTCACACGCGATCGCAAAATTGGTATTGACCTTGAATACACTCGCCCAATTGCGGAACTTGAGCAACTAACTCAACGTTTCTTTTCAGCTCGTGAAGCTGCCGCCTTACGTTCCCTACCTCCAAACGAACAACAACAGGCTTTTTTTCAAGCTTGGACTTGTAAAGAAGCCTATCTTAAAGCCACAGGTGAAGGATTAGCTCAACTCGAACAAGTTGAAGTGTCCCTTGTACCTGGGGAACCCTGTAAGCTGTTGAACACCGAAAATCCTCAAACTACTGCCCATTGGTCACTTCAAACGCTGACACTCGATTCTAACTATGTAGCAGCCCTTGCTGTAGAAGGACACCACTGGCATTTAACCGGTTG
>CADCTM010000121.1:392-4615 GCA_902805485.1 uncultured Coleofasciculus sp.
CCTTTAGACTTTAACCATTCCCGATTAAACAGCCGCGACTGATAGCGCCCCCCGCCGTCACAAAGAACCGTGACAATCGTATGACCAGGACCCATTTCCTTAGCAAGAGCAACCGCCGCACCGACATTAATCCCCACCGAACCCCCCATAAATAAGCCATCTTTTTGCAGGAGTTGGTAAATTACTCGTATGGCCTCCTGATCTTCAACTTGGATAGCATCATCGATAGGGACGCCTTCCATATTCGCTGTAATACGGGTGCTGCCGATGCCTTCGGTAATTGAGCTACCGTTCGGATTAATTTCGCCCGTCTTCACATAACTATATAAACCACTGCCTAGGGGGTCGGCAACGATACATTTAATATTGGGGTTCTTTTCCTTCAAATACATCGAAACCCCGGCAAACGTACCACCTGTGCCCGTTGCCGTCACCCAAGCATCAACCTTCCCATCGGTTTGTTCCCAAATTTCTGGACCTGTGGTTAAGTAATGCGCCTGTCGGTTTGCCAAGTTATCAAACTGATTCGCCCAAATCGCATTTTCCATTTCTGCGGCGAGGCGTCCAGAAAGCTTAACGTAATTATTGGGGTCTTTATAGGGAAGTGCCGGGACTGGGCGAACTTCCGCACCTAACGTCCTCAAGGCGTCCATTTTTTCTTGAGATTGAGTATCGGGAATAATAATTAGACACTTGTAGCCTTTGGCGTTACAAATATGAGCCAAACCAATACCAGTGTTACCGGCTGTGCCTTCAACTACAGTACCTCCAGCTAAAAGTTTGCCTTTTGCTTCGGCATCTTGAATGATGTATAGTGCGGCGCGGTCTTTTACAGAACCACCGGGGTTAAGAAATTCAGCTTTCCCTAGAATTTCGCAACCTGTTTGTTCGCTGAAGCTGTCTAAGCGAATCAGTGGCGTGTTGCCAATTGTGCCAATGAACCCTGTTTTGATATCCATATTTGTATTTTATTATGAGATAAGCCAGAGCGTTGCCAATAAAGCGTTCGCCCTACAGCCCTCCTTTGCATCCTACGGCAGGCGTCTTCCCAAGGGGAAAAGCGCAGATCGCGTTGCTACAGCCAAAGGCACATCCTGTTTGGCAATAAATCAATCACCTTAAATTAGTAATAACGAAAAAGGGTGAGCATTGCCCACCCTCCTAAATTAGAACCCTTTACTTGTTAGGTTGGGGGGTCATCCGCAGGTAAGGCTTGACGACTTCATAACCTTTGGGGAACTTCTCCTTCAGGACTTCTGGATCTTGAAGTGTTGGGACAATGACACAATCATTGCCATCAGTCCAGTTTGCCGGAGTTGCCACCATGTGGTTGTCGGTGAGTTGCAACGAGTCAATTACCCGCAGAATTTCGTCAAAATTGCGACCGGTGCTGGCGGGGTAGGTGAATGTTAGCCGCAGTTTTTTCTTCGGGTCAATGATGAAGACCGAACGCACCGTTAAATTATTAAGGGAGTTCGGATGGATCATGTCGTAGAGGTCAGCAACCTTTTTATCTGGATCTGCCAAAATCGGATAGTTGACGTTTGTATTCTGGGTTTCGTTGATGTCTCCAATCCAGCCTTTATGAGATTCAACATTGTCAACGCTTAGAGCAATTACTTTGGCGTTACGCTTGTCAAATTCCGGTTTGAGTTTGGCAACAGCACCTAATTCGGTAGTGCAAACGGGAGTATAGTCGGCAGGGTGGGAGAATAATACTACCCAGCTATCGCCCGCCCAGTCGTAAAAGTTGATCTCGCCTTCAGAGGATGCCTGAGTAAAGTTGGGTACTTCATCGCCTAGTCGCAGAGCCATTTTTAAATTTCCTTATCTTTCTTTTCGAGAGACAGTTTCTGATTGTGCCACACACCACCGATTTTCCGGTCGGTTTTTAGATCTATTTAGGATTCTAGTGGCAGGAATTTGCCAAAGTTTATGGTAGGGCGCTCTAGGAAAGAGAAACTAATTTCGTTCCTAATCTCAATGAACGCCGGACTACGCCCAAGAACAAAGATCGCTCTTAGGGGAGTTCTACCCTAACCTAGATTAAGCTAAGTTTCCAGCCTATTTTGTCTTTAAGAGAGGATGAGCGTCACTAGTGCTGAGATAAAATGAGATGATAGAAAACAAAAATTAAACTTATGGAGGAGTTTTTCTCCTCTGTTTAAGCTGTGTTGTGTCACTAAGGAGTTAAGTCGATGAAAAGAATGGTACGTCTGCTGGCAGTCTTGAGCATGATGATTGGCTGCTTGGGCTGGTTTGGGCTGACAGGAAGTGCGAGTGCCGCGCCTATGCCTAGTTTTAATTTGCAATCATCACCTGTCTTGCTTGCCGAAGCTAATGTGTCCCTACGTAATAGTGCTGATGACAAACTCAGCACGGATTTTGGCAAAAAAATTGACTTGAACAATACCAACGTACGCGCTTTCCGCAAGTATCCAGGGATGTATCCCAGCTTGGCTCGGAAAGTGGTGGATAATGCGCCATACAAGTCAGTCGAGGCGGTTCTGGATATTCCGGGACTGAGCGAGCGCCAAAAAGAACTGCTGCAAGCCAACATTGACAAGTTTGCGGTAACAAATGTTGAAAAGGTTTTCAATGAAGGTGGCGATCGCTACAACAATGGTATCTACTAAAAACGCCAAGGGTTGGTAAATTCTTCCTTCCACCCACTCCTCATCGGAGTGGGTTTATTATTACAAATTATTAAATTTATTCAGGAACTGACTAAACTTGAATTTGCTCCCCTCCGATTCTTCCCCCGATTCCAGCATCCCCACCGATTTTGATGTCTTAGTTGTGGGTGCTGGTGCGGCGGGACTTTATGCTGCGCTTTGCTTATCCGATACGTTAAAAGTTGGCTTAATTACGAAAGATACCTTATCAACCGGGGCAAGTGATTGGGCGCAGGGTGGAATTGCCGCCGTAATTGACCCCGCCGACTCATCACAGTTGCACGTTGAAGATACAATGCGGGCGGGTGCAGGTCTTTGTGACTTGGATGCTGTGCAGTTTTTGGTCGAGCAAGCCTCAGAATGTATTCATGCCCTCGTAGACATGGGCGTGGCTTTTGACCGCAAAGGCAGTCAGCTAGCTTTAACCTTAGAAGCGGCACACTCTCGCCCTCGTGTCCTTCATGCGGCAGATACCACGGGACGGAAAGTCGTCAGTACACTAACGGCTCAAGTCTTACAACGCCCGAATATTAAGGTTTTACAGCAAGCTTTTGCTTTATCCTTATGGCTAAATCCCCGAACCGGTCGCTGTCAAGGGATTAGATTAATTTATAACGGTCACGTTAGTTGGGTCCGAGCTGGGGCGGTGGTGCTGGCAACGGGGGGGGGTGGTCAGGTTTTTGCTCAAACAACTAACCCAGAGGTAAGTACGGGGGATGGTGTGGCGATTGCTTGGCGTGCTGGGGCGATACTCCGAGATTTGGAATTTGTCCAATTTCATCCTACGGCTTTAACAAAACCGGGCGCACCTCGTTTTCTGATCAGCGAAGCGGTACGGGGAGAGGGGGCGCATTTAATTGATCGTCAGGGACGGCGGTTTGGTTTTGATTATCACCCAGCGGGAGAACTTGCCCCGCGAGATGTTGTGAGTCGCGCAATTTTTAGCCACTTGCAGCAGGAACCTGTTTCAACGCCTCAGTGTGTCTATTTAGATTTGCAATCAATTCCAGTTGAGACGATTCGCCACAGATTCCCGAATATTATTCAGGTGTGCCAGCAGTGGGGAATAGACTTGTTCCATGAACCGATCCCTGTGATGCCGGCAGCTCATTATTGGATGGGTGGAATTGCCACAGATTTAATGAACCGGACTTCAATTGCTGGGTTATATGCGATCGGCGAAACAGCCAGTACAGGGGTTCACGGCGCGAATCGTTTGGCAAGTAATTCGTTGCTGGAATGTTTGGTTTTTGGCGCTCAATTACGTCGAATAACGGCGGATGATCTGCAAATTATTGATGAGGCATTGCCTAGTTCCCAATCTCTAATTTCTAATTCCGATTTAAAAGATTGGGCAATTCAAAATGATAAAATCGCGGCTTTGCGAGTCGAGCTAGGGCAACTGCTATGGCAAAGTGCAGGGATTTGTCGTTCGGGTGGAATGTTGGAAAATGCGATCGCACAAGTTGAAGTTTGGCAAGAGGAATTTGCGGCGCTTCCTTTAAGCCAATACTTATTGAATCTTCCCCAGATTAAAACGGTCAAATT
>CADCTM010000122.1:0-2321 GCA_902805485.1 uncultured Coleofasciculus sp.
CATCGAACCTGCGAACCCATCTTTACCAATTTCCGAAGGAATATGGACAGGTAAATCGTTCCTGAATGAAGAGTTTACTTTAGCGAATTTGAAGTCCCAACGTACAAAAGACTCATTTGGGATAATTCATCTTGCCACTCACGGAGAATTTAGAGAGGGAACACCCAATGATTCTTATATTCAACTATGGGATGCTCGTTTGCCATTAGACGAATTACGACAATTAGGCTGGAATAAACCACCTGTAGAGTTGTTAGTTTTAAGTGCTTGTCGTACCGCTGTGGGGGATGAAAATGCTGAGTTAGGTTTTGGGGGTTTGGCGGTAGCGGCAGGCGTAAAATCGGTGGTGGCGAGTTTGTGGTACGTCAGCGATGAGGGAACTTTAGGACTGATGACTGAATTTTATCAGCAGTTGAAGACATCAACAATTAAAGCAGAAGCACTACGACAAGCTCAAATTGCCATGATTAAAGGACAAGTGCGAATTGAAGATGGGAAATTGCGATATTCTGGTTCTAGTTCTGGAGTTGTACTGCCACCGGAACTCGCTGGCAATGGGGATAAAACACTTTTCCATCCCTACTACTGGGCAGCTTTTACGATGATTGGTAGCCCTTGGTAACTGGGTGGAAACTTAGGGTTGGGATTGATTATTTTGCTGCAATTGCATTACCGCATCTCGGTTTCGTTGCGCTAACAAATTATTCGGATCAATTTTTAAAGCTTGTTCAAAAGTAGCAAGCGCCTCTTGCAGTCGTTTTATTTTAATTAATGCCAAGCCTTTAGCGGCAAAAAGGTTAGCGTCATTAGGATTAATGCTAATCGCTTGCTCATAAGCGCTAACTGCCTGATTATACTGTTTGAGTGCGAGCAAGATGATGCCTTGATTGTACCAAGCCTGAAATGACGCGGGATTAAGGTCAATCGCCCGATTAGTGGAGGCTAGGGCTTCTCGATATCGTTGCAAACGCCAAAGTACGACACTCCGATTCGCCCACATATCTGCTAAGGGAAGCTTATCGCTTAAGTTACCATAACTGTTGATCGCTCGGTCGTAAGCAATCACGGCATCAACATCTTGTCTTAAAGTTTGAAGTATCCTGCCTCGGTTGTACCATGCCTGAGAGTAGGTAGGATTAAGAGCAACAGCGCGATCGCTTGATTTCAGTGCGTCTTGATGGCTGCCCATAAACCACAAGGTGACACTGCGATTGTTCCACGCTTCAGCATAATTAGATTGTAAGGCGATCGCCCGATCATGAGAAGCAAGGGCTTCTTCATAGCGCTTTAATCCGGCTAAGGCGCTCCCCCGCTGATCCCAGGCAATTACAGGACTTTTATCCGCCCAATTGCCATCGCCTTGAATTGCACTATCACAGGCAGCAAGAGCTTTTTCATAGTTGCCTATTCGGTTCAATGTTGCGCCTTGATTGGCTAGCGCAAGAGAATATTTTGGGTTAATTTTAAGCGCCCATTCATAGGATGTGAGGGCTTCGTTGTACTTTCCAAGCAGATGCAGCACTTCGCCATGATCCGTCCAAATTGCCGGATCAGTGGGCTTAATTGCCAAGCCTTTATTGAACGAGGCGATCGCTTCTGTATACTGTCCTAAGTTTCTCAATACCCTCCCGCGAATATCCCACCCCACGGCAGGAGTCGCATCTTCCCACTCTCCGTTTCCTTGAAGCGCCTTATCACAAGCAATCAGGGCGTCCTCATATTGGTTCATGCTATATAGAGTTTGGCAACGCTCAACTAATGCCAAGGAATAGGTAGGATTAAGTTCAATCGCCTGGTCAAAAGAGGCGATCGCTTCTTTATATTGTGCCAATTTTGCCTGTGCTAACCCTCGGTTATACCATGCCAAGGCTGCTGTATTTTTCCCCCAATTTCCATCCCCAACAACTGCCTTGTCACAAGAGGCGATCGCTTCTTCGTTTCTCCCTAATTCCGACAAAGCCCGACATCGATCTGCCAAAGCTAAGGCATAATTAGATTTAAGACGGAGCGCACTATCTGCTGAGGCTAAGGCTTCTGGATACTTTTTTAGCTTCATTAAGGCTTCAATGCGGTTCGTCCAAACTACCAGTTGGTTGGGCTTAAGGGCGATCGCCTGATCACAAGCAGCAAGGGCTTCTGGATACTTTTTTTCATTATTGAATAAGTTACATAAATTTGCCCAGTAAGTAAAATCTTTTAATTGTTGCTGGGCTAGTAGTTCTTTTGTCAAGTATCCGTTCCCAAATAAAACGAAAAACGTAACACTACAAACGTATAAAAGAGAAAATCGCTTCTCTTTAATGCCAATCCCTAGAAAGGTA
>CADCTM010000122.1:2331-4613 GCA_902805485.1 uncultured Coleofasciculus sp.
CAACTTCCAGGTCAGCACAAGTAACTAAGTAATGAATCCCCTTTCCCTTAAACCGGGAGAATCAGATTACGATTACCTTAAAACTTTTTTAGAAGGGCGAACGATGGGACTTGAACCCACGAATGGTGGTACCACAAACCACTGCCTTAACCACTTGGCTACGCTCGCCATTGCATTTACTAATATAGCATCTGATCGCCCATTTGCTCAACATGAGCCAGAACTTTCTCAGGAAAATAGGCGTCTGGGGATGTAATCATAATTGAATCGATATAGGGTCAACCAAGCCACATGAAGGTTTTACAGGTTATTGCAGCAATCGGGGGAGTCACGTTAGTCGGCTTAGGAACCGTCATGGCTTTGACAAATCCTGATCGGGATACCTATGAAGAGTATGCGGTTGAGACATTGACAACCTATCTCAAAGATGAAGCTTGTCCGCAAGCACCCACAGTCCCTGGAATTGGGGACTTGCTACAGCGTCAATGCAAAACACTGGTTGACACAGGACGTCCGCAAATTCAGCAAATTATTTCCCAGACAACACAGGAACAAAATTTTATCTTTTTCACGATTTATCGCACTGACTTAAAAATAACTCCAATTCTGCCTGTTTATCATTTCGAGACGGTTGGAGTTTTCCAAAAGTTTTACATTTACCAGGCACAAAAAATGTAGGATTTTCAAAAGTTTTACATCTATCCGGGGTATGAGCCGGAATACTAAGAACAATGCGTTATTTCTCCTAATGCGCCAATGAGTTTCTGCGTCACTCCTGGATGTCTTACTCCTCAAAACCCTGATTCAGCTAAATTTTGCCTCAGTTGTTCAATTTGCGATCGCCTATCGGACATCTACCCTCGCGCCGCTGGGTTGGTGGCTATTACTGGTGGCATCATGCCAGTGTTTTAGCAGCAAAATTGGGGCAATGCGGCATCACTTGATTGAATAGTATTCCCGTTAAGCGATCGCATTCCCAGCCCTAAAATGTCAAAGTTTCCTCTCCTGCCAATGCTCGAAGTTGAATATTTTTGCACCACCTGCCAACCCGTGAGCAAAACGCAGGTAAATGCTACAAGCAGCGCAACGTTTATACTGACGTGAACAGCACGCACCCAAGGTCGCTTTCGGCTAATTTGGGTGGCACTGCCGGCTGAAAGTAAAACTAGAAGTACAACAGACAATCCAGCAATTAAATGTTGCGATCGCCCCAGAGTGCCATAAATACCTAGGGTACTCACAAGACCGATCGCAAACAAGAGTAATACTAGACCTACCATCACCCAGCCAGTGATATAGTGCAAAGGTCGCAACCAACTAGGTCGGGGATGCTTGGAGTGGCGTAGAGAAAAAAGACTAATACCAGTGATGCCCAGTACTAAATAAGCTAAGAGCGACAAGACCATTGACCAAGACGATATCTTCGTCCATACCCACCAGATCAAAGAAGGCAGATTCATACGTTGTTCACCATCTTTGGTGATTAGAAATGTCCTGAAAATAGAGGCTCAAACAACGCTAGATTCTTCCGGAGAGACATGATTTCTATCCTGGGTTGTGCGCTTTAAGCATATAGAGTGTCACTTATGACCTGCAAGTTAAACCCCTTGTAGAACCACGATTAACCCCATCCCAGCCTATGACTGAGATGGGATGTCCACTGGGACTGTGGTTTAGAACTACAGTCTGGGATTTTTAAACGAAAGCGAAGTTGCTACTAGCCAGACTCAGGTCTGAAGGCGAAACTCCTTGAACAATCCCAATTAAGTCGTCTTGCAAAAATATCCCTGTCCCTGACTCAAGACCTTCAGGGGATGCGCCCAAGGTGAAAGGACTAGACTCAACGCCAGCGAGGTCAATCGTGTAGCTCCCACTTGAACCCCCATTTCCTGGGAAGCTAGGTGGTAAGCCAACTGGATCATTATTGAAGCTGGAGATTGCCAGAAAGTAGTTACCGGCATTTAGTGATGACGATGAAATCGTTGATTGAAGCGTACCCTGGTAGTCATCGTTTTGAAGGATTAAGTTGCCAACCTCATTAAACAGGAACAACTGCGTGTCAAAACTAGCCCCGCCGATTGTCGAGGCAGAAAATGAGCCGCCTTCTAGGGTAATTTGGAACAAGTCAACATCGCTGTTACCAGAGATTGTCCCAGTAATCGAGTCTAATGTTCCCGAACCCCCTGCAATAACCTGAGCGTTATCCAAAACCTGCCCGGCATCACCAAATTCAGTAGCATTGACAGATATTTGAGGATTTTCAGGTAGTAGTATCACATCCT
>CADCTM010000123.1:0-2612 GCA_902805485.1 uncultured Coleofasciculus sp.
ATAAGCCGTAGTATTTGATACTAAAATTCTGATTCACAACACCGCACCCGTAGGTTGCCGCAGCGGTTAGGCAACGTTGACTCAAGGGATTTTGGGATAATGTTTGTAGCCGTAACTGACTACAATTGTATGGAGGGGGAAAAAGCCAGCATCTCTACATCCCTCAACTGTATTTTAGGAACGCGGTTATGACCTTGCCTATTGTTGCTGTTATTGGACGCCCAAACGTGGGCAAATCGACTCTTGTCAATCGGTTGGCAGGCGTGACTGATGCCATCGTGCATGATCAACCAGGGGTGACACGCGATCGCACTTATCGTACCGCCTTCTGGCAAGACCGTGACTACCTCGTAGTCGATACTGGCGGCTTGGTTTTTGATGATGACACCGAATTTCTACCCCTAATTCGGGAACAAGCCTTCGCGGCGCTTGCAGAAGCAAATGCAGCAATATTAGTCGTCGATGGTCAGGGGGGTCTCACAGAAGCCGATGCCGAAATTGCCAGATGGATGCGTCAACAAACCGTACCCGTTGTCCTCGCTGTCAATAAATGTGAATCCCCCCATCAAGGCGTTATTCAAGCTGCCGAATTTTGGGAATTGGGGTTAGGTGAACCCTATCCAGTTTCGGCAATTCATGGCGGTGGTACCGGGGAATTATTGGATGAACTGATTACTTATCTACCATCTGTCGCTGAACTTCCAGAAACTCCAGAAATTAAAGTGGCAATTGTTGGACGACCTAATGTCGGAAAGTCCAGTTTATTAAATTCTTTTACGGGAGAAAATCGCTCAATTGTTAGCCCAATTTCTGGCACAACTCGTGATGCAATTGACATGGTTGTAGAACGTCCTGGTGACTCAGAAGAAGGCATTGACAACAAAACCTATCGCCTCATTGATACAGCGGGAATTCGTAAAAAGAAAAACGTTGAGTATGGTCCCGAATTCTTTGGCATTAATCGGGCATTCAAAGCGATTCGTCGGTCAGATGTTGTTTTACTCGTAATTGACGCTCTTGATGGCGTCACAGAACAAGATCAAAAATTAGCAGGGCGCATCGCTGATGAAGGACGGGCAGCGGTGGTTGTCGTCAACAAATGGGATGCGATAGACAAAGACTCTTACACAATCTACGAATATGAAAAACTGGCAAGAGACCGTTTAGCTTTTATCGAATGGTCAGAAATGATTTTTGTCAGTGCCTTGACAGGAAAACGGGTAGAGAAAATCCTCGACTTAGTTGATACAGCCGCCGAACAACATAAACGTCGTGTAACTACTTCAGTGATTAATGAAGTGCTACAAGAAGCTGTTAGCTGGCATTCTCCTCCTACGACTCGCCAAGGACGACAAGGCAAAATTTACTACGGAACTCAGGTAAAAAGTCAGCCACCAACTATTGCCCTATTTGTGAACGATCCGGCACGTTTTAACGACAACTATCGTCGTTACATTGAAGCGCAATTTCGCCGACAATTAGGCTTTACAGGAACGCCTCTACGCTTACTTTGGCGGGGTAAGAAAACCCGTGATGTTGGAGATTCCCAAATTTCCGTAAACCGCGCGACTCGCGTTTAGTTATCGCTTGTGCTTGTTGTCTGTCCACTACTGGCGCAACGGATTCGGCAGGGGATGATGTAACGGATTTAATGGATAGCGATACTGAGTCTTCGCCCAATGGATCTCAAGAGTGTCTCTACCGCTGACGCAATGCAAGCATCTGAGTTATTGCTAATGACAAATGACTAATGACCAAAAATGGATTTATTGCGATCGCTTCCTCTAGGGCTATACCTGGAACAACCTGTCACTTGGCTCCATCATCTGGATTCTCGAGTGAAATTTATCTGGCTGATGAGCTTTTTGGCGGCGCCTCTGGTGGATAATCCTTATTGGCGTCTGGCGCTGGTCGTGCTGCTGATTTTATTAACCCTTTCGGCGGCAATTCCGTTGCGAGTGTGGCGTCAGCAAATGGGTTGGCTGCTGATGCTGGCAACATTCGTCTTTGTCTTAAGTGCGATCGCACCTGATGGTCTTGCCATTAACCCTCAGCCACGACTACCCCAAAGTCAACTTGTCCTTGCCCAACCGACTAACTATAACTACGTTCTGTGGAGCGCCGGACCCGCAACGATTACGCGCCGTTCTTTGGCTCTCGCCGTTCGCGTCAGCACTCTGCTGTTTACTTTAATCTACAGCACCAACCTCTTCTTACTGACCACAGCACCTGAAGAAATTACCGCCGGATTAGAAAGCTTGATGCGACCTTTGCGCCGCTTCAACTTGCCAGTCACGGAAATTACACTCACCTTAACCCTTTCCTTGCGCTTTATTCCCTTAGTCCTCGAAGAAGTGCAAAATTTAGTGCGATCGGTACGCACTCGCGCCATCAACTGGAAAAAATTGGGCATTCGTAAAAGCTTACAAGTCTGGTTAATGGTTTCAGAACGGCTATTAGAAAATCTTCTACTAAGAGCCGAGCAAATTGCCAGCGCCATGACGGTGCGGGGCTTCACCAGTCCTTCCGAGCATCGGGTACAGTGGCATCAATTACGCCTACACCGGGGCGATTGGATTGCGATCGCAAGTTTGCTAGTATTTTGGGGCGTA
>CADCTM010000123.1:2622-4609 GCA_902805485.1 uncultured Coleofasciculus sp.
TAGGATTGGGTTGGAGAGCCTTACTGTGATCATTCGCCTGGGGACAGATATCGTGTATATTCCTCGGATTGCAGTGGCTCTAGACCGCTTTGGCGACCGATTTTTGCAGCGTGTCTACACCCAGGCAGAACAACAGGACTGTGGGTGCATCCAGCCGCCAATGGTGGATTATCTGACCCCATATCTCGCCCCTCTGACGGCGCAAAACTCAATCAATCAACTGGCAGGGCGTTGGGCGGCTAAGGAAGCGGTGGCTAAGGCACTTTTGACCGGCTTTCGCGGTTTGTCCTACACCGACATTGAGATTCGTCGTCAACCCAATGGTGCGCCAAAAGTCTTTCTCTACGGAGCGGCGGCAGATCTAGCCGCTGGCTGGGGAGGGTGCCAATGGCAGTTGAGCCTCAGTCACGATCGCGATTATTGCGTAGCTACGGCACTGCTGATTTATGACTAGGCAATACCGTAATTGTTGTAATATTCCTGATCAATCCAAACCTCGGCTCTCCGTAAATGCCGAATCAAGCTATCATCTGCATATCTTTAACGATTAACCCGACCGCAATGCCTGTGACTGCTCCCAATCCCCCAACTAGGGATGGGTATTTTGTGGATGTGAATGAACACCGAAACCTATCTAAATCACCCAACGTTTGGTCTGCTTTTTCGAGTTTGTCTGGTTGAAGAGGGACAGGAACTGTTCACTACCCTCTACGCTCAACGCCTATTTTTTATCGTGACGACTCCTGCTACGGGTCTATCCTTTGAACCGATTGGTCGTTCAGATGCTCGTATGTTAGTGGAAAATCGCCTCCGTCTGCTGCGTCGCACGGGTCCCTCCCCTGATTTTGAGCAGCTTCAACGTATCCACAAGCAAACTTTCCAATGACACAAGAAATTTGATTCAGATTGATGAGCTTAATTACCAAACGCCTTGCCACGATTCGTCAACAGCTACCCGCACAAGTCCGACTGATTGCTGTCACCAAGCAGGTTTCAGTAGAGGCGATGCGAGAGGCTTATGATGCTGGTGTGCGGGATTTTGGCGAAAGCAAAGTGCAAGAAGCCCAAGCGAAAGTTGCCCAACTTGGTGAACTGCCTGACCTCAATTGGCATTACATTGGGCATCTACAGGCGAATAAAGCGAAAAAAGCCCTCGAACTATTTCAGTGGATTCATACCTGTGACAGCCTAAAATTAGCTCAACGCCTAAATCGTTTAGCCATTGAGCTGTCTTTACAGCCACAAGTCTGCCTCCAGGTGAAAGTTGTGCCTGATCCGAATAAATTTGGCTGGGCGATCCCAGAACTTTTACCAGATTTAGCAGAACTCAATCAATGTGATGCTCTGAAAATTCAAGGATTGATGACAATTCTCCCAAGCGGACTATCCGAACCAGAAAGTCTTGCCGTTTTTGAACGTACCCGCGAACTTGCTCAAAAAATCAGGGAGCAAAGTTGGTCGAATCTTCAAATGCAAGAGCTTTCGATGGGAATGTCGGAGGATTATCCCCTCGCCGTGCAAGCGGGTGCAACGATGGTGCGCCTGGGGCGAATCATTTT
Organism: uncultured Coleofasciculus sp.; assembly: GCA_902805485.1. Taxonomy (GTDB): domain Bacteria; phylum Cyanobacteriota; class Cyanobacteriia; order Cyanobacteriales; family Coleofasciculaceae; genus CADCTM01. The sequence goes on from CADCTM010000123.1 coordinate 4,182, forward strand.
TGGGGAACGGACTAAGGGCGAGGGACGAGTCCCCTAACCCGTAGTGTCAGGGCATGGGCTAATATATTGCCAGCATAACTCTATGATGGGTATTGTCATACATATCGTTATTGGGTGTATCAATCACACTATTGTCTTACGACTATCTGCTTTGAGGAGGCTGATGTATACTTATTGACTTAATTTTGTATGAGGCTTAACTCAATGACATGGGTGAGTGAGCCGAATTTGAAAAGAACGATTTTTTTGGTCTTTTCAATCTAAAAAAAGCATCTGTTATTGATGGCTGACTCAAAGACAATGGTTCATTGAGGTTTTAGCATCAAACTCAAATAAGGGAATGGAGAGTGAAGGATGAACAACATTTTTACCAAGTTACGCGATTTTGTTGGACTCAATGAGCCAGCAGAATACGAATATGAGTTAGA
>CADCTM010000124.1 GCA_902805485.1 uncultured Coleofasciculus sp.
GTAGCTGAATTGCCTGATTCTGAGGCACGTCTAGTTTGCTTGGATGCAGACTGGGAGGCTATTGCTCAAGAAAGTGAGGAAAATCCAATTTGTGGTAGTGAACCTAAAAATTTAGCCTATGCGCTCTATACATCAGGTTCTACGGGACAACCCAAAGGAGTAATGGTTGCTCATCGCAGTCTCGTTAACGCCTATCACAGTTGGGAAGCCGCCTATCAACTGCGGACTGAAGTTAGCAGTCATTTACAGATGGCGAGTTTCTCGTTCGATGTCTTTTCTGGAGACTTAATTCGGGCGCTTTGTTCGGGAGGCAAGTTAGTTTTATGTCCGCAGGAGTGGTTGTTGGAGCCGGAAAAACTGTATCAACTCATGCGGCAGGAAAAGATTGATTGTGCGGAATTCGTTCCAGCGGTTCTGCGAACATTAATTCAGTATTTAGAGAACACCGAGCAAAATCTTAACTTCATGAAATTGCTCGTGGTTGGTTCGGATAGTTTATATAGAAAGGAATATGAAGAATTTAAGCGTTTCTGTGGTTCTGATACTCGCTTGATTAATTCCTATGGAGTAAGCGAAGCCACGATTGATAGCACGTATTTTGAAGGGACAACAGTTAACTTATCTGATAATGGACTTGTCCCGATTGGGCGTCCGTTTGCCAACACACAAATTTATCTACTAGACCCCCATCTCCAACCTGTCCCCATCGGTGTTCCTGGCGAACTGCATATTGGCGGTGCAGGTTTGGCTCGTGGCTACCTCAACCGCCCAGAATTAACAACTCAGAAATTCATTCCCAATCCCTTCCCAATTCAAAATTCAAAATTCAAAATTCAAAACTCTGATTCACAAAGGTTGTATAAAACCGGAGATTTAGCTCGTTATCTCCCCGACGGTAACATCGAACTTCTGGGTCGGAGCGATCATCAAGTTAAGCTTCGCGGTTTTCGCATCGAACTCGGAGAAATTGAAGCCGTTCTCACCCAACATCCAAGGGTACGGGAAGCTGTCGTTATAGCGAGAGAAGATCAACCGGGTGACAAGCGCCTAGTCGCTTATGTTGTGAGTTCTCCATCTTCTGAGGATGTCACGCCCAATGCACTGCGCGACTTTCTTGTGAAGTTGCTGCCCGATTACATGCTGCCTAATGCCTTTGTAATTCTAGATGCTATGCCGCTGACACCCAACGGCAAGATAAACCACCGCGCACTCCCCCTACCTGATAGCGCTACTTTTTGTCTGGGGGCGACTTTTGTTGCACCGCGAAATTCAGTTGAACAAGAGGTAGCAGAAATTTGGCTTCAAGTTCTGGGTATCGACAAGGTAGGAATTTATGACAATTTCTTTCAATTAGGTGGGCATTCCCTGTTAGCTACCCAGGTTATCTCTCGCATTCGGAAAAAGTTTGAGGTAGAGCTACCGTTACGCTGCTTATTTGAGTCCCCAACTGTGGCAGGACTCGCTGAAGGTATCCAAGCGGCGATGAAGACAGAACCAGAACGGAATAGTTCTCCCATTGATCGCATTTCCCGAAACGGCAATTTACCGCTATCGTTTGCTCAGGAAAGACTGTGGTTACTGGAGCAACTACAACCAGGAAGTTTAGCCTACCACACACCTGCTGCTGTACGCCTCGATGGTTCCCTGGATATAACGGCGCTAGAGCAAGCCTTAAACGAGATTTTGCGTCGTCACGAAGTCTTTCGCACCACCTTCAGTGTTGTTGATGGGCAACCTGTTCAGACCATTGTCCCATTCCAATCTGTGAGTTTGCCAGTGGTGAATTTAGGGGAGTTGCAAGAGGTTGAGCGAATCCTCAAAGTCCAACAATTAATGACAGAGTGGGGTCAAAACCTTCTCGACTTAATTCAAGCCCCGTTGCTGCGCTGGATGCTGCTGCGCGTCAGCGAACGGGAACACTTACTGCTGTTGAGTACACACCACATTGTCTGTGATGGCTGGTCTGCGGGAGTGTTTGTTCGAGAACTTGCGACCTTATACAACGCCTTCTCTCAAGGGCAACCTTCTCCCCTGCCAGAACTTCCAATTCAATATGCAGATTTCGCCCTCTGGCAGCGACAGTGGTTGCAAGGGGAGGTCTTAGAAACTCAGCTAGCTTACTGGAAGCGGCAACTGGGTACAATTCCCCCTGTACTGAAATTACCAACCCAGCATTCCTCCACCCAAACCTCGACCGGAAAACAGCATAGCTTTACCCTCTCCCCAACCCTAACAGAGGCAGTCAAAACACTCTGCAAACAGGAAGGCATGACGCTGTTTATGACTTTGTTAGGGGCGTTTAAGGCATTACTCTACCGCTACAGCACTCAAGACGATATCGCTGTCGGTTCACCCATCGCCAACCGCAATCGCAGTGAAATTGAGGAGCTAATTGGATTCTTCGCTAATACGCTCGTTCTTCGGACGGACTTATCCGGCAACCCCAGTTTTCGGGGTGTTTTAAAACGGGTGCGGGAAGTGACGCTGGGAGCTTACGCTCATCAAGATTTACCCTTTGAGAAGTTGGTGGCGGAGGTACAGCCAGAGCGCCATTTGGGTCAGACTCCTCTATATCAAGTCTGGTTTGTTCTCCAGAATGCTCCTATGCCAGTTGTGGAGCTTTCAAGTCTAACTCTAAGCCTTTTAGAGATTGAAACTGGGGCAGTTCGACACGATCTAAAGCTTGATTTAACAGAGACATCAGAAGGAATAGAAGGTTTTTTCGAGTACAAAATTGACCTTTTTGAAGCGTCAACAATTGCTCGCATGACCCAGCTATATGAAACGCTGCTCGAAACGGTTATCAAACAACCCAACATTCAGCTCAGTGCATTAGTGAAAGTCTTAGAAAACATCGAAAACCAGCAGCGGCTTGCACAAGAAGAAGAATTCAAAACAGTACGCCGTCAAAAACTCGGAAACCTTCGGCGCAAGCCAGTCAAAAGTTAAAACTCAACACTTAAAAATGCCCACTGCTTCCTAGCCCATAAGAGCATGAATTTCAAAACAACTAGACGTCAAGCCGTCAAAGTATCGTCAACCGAATTGGTTAAAATCGAGTTACTTCAACCCGAACAGCCACTACCTTTAGTGATTCAACCCGCTGTTGGAGGCATTAATTTGGTCACTTGGGTAGCCAGCAATCGAGATGCGATCACCACCTGGCTTTTACAACATGGTGGTCTATTATTCCGGAATTTTGATATTAAAGAAGTCCCTCAATTCGAGCAATTTATCCAAACCCTTTCTGGAACGTTGCTGGACTATTCCTATCGTTCAACCCCGCGCAGTCAAGTCAGCGGTAAAATCTATACCTCCACTGAATATCCTGCTAATCAATCGATTCCTTTACATAATGAGATGGCTTACTCTCTGAGTTGGCCAATGAAAATCTGGTTTTGTTGTCTTAAATCAGTTAAGCAGGGGGGAGAAACACCAATTGTAGATAGTCGAAAAGTCTTTCAACGGATTGACTCTAAAATTAAAGATAAATTTATCAAAAAAAAGGTGATGTATGTCCGAAATTTTAGTGACAATTTAGACCTTTCATGGGAGAATGTATTTCAGACTAAAGACAAATTAGAAATAGAGAATTATTGTAGTCAATCTGGAATTGAATTTGAATGGAAAGATGGCGGCAAACATTTAAAGACTCGTCAAGTTTGCCAAGCCGTTGCCACACATCCTAAAACAGGGGAGACAGTGTGGTTTAACCAAGCTCATTTATTTCACGTCTCCAGTTTGAACTCGGAAATCCGTCAAACACTGCTTTCAACGATGAAAGAAGACGAACTTCCCCGCAATGCTTATTACGGTGACGGCTCTCCCATTGAAGCTTCTGTCTTAGATGAAATTCGCAAAATTTATCAGCAGGAAGCTATTATCTTTCCTTGGCAAGAAGGGGATGTCTTGATGTTAGACAATATGCTAATAGCTCATGGACGCCAGCCATTTATCGGTTCTCGGAAAGTTGTGGTAGGAATGGCAGAACCTTTTAGCATTTAACTGAGAAATATGATGTTTTTTCTCGACTGCAAATAAACATAGCCTATAGCCAATAAATATAGGAATCGAGTCAGGCAAAAAAGTTTTTATCCTCGACTAAGATATTCAGCTCAAAAGAACGGAGTTAAGACTATGCAGGGGCTATCGATAGAGGGGTTTCGGCTTTCCCTTCAGCAAAAGCGTTTGTGGATGCTACAACAAGGCGAAGACAGTCAGCCTTATCGCGTTCAATGTGCTGTTCTCATTGAGGGGAATCTGAATACAAAAGTTTTAGAATTATCCCTACAAAAGGTTGTTGATAAATTCGAGATTCTCCGCACTAATTTTCGGGCGTTACCGGGAATGAACCTCCCCCTGCAAGTTATCACTAATGATGGTTTACCAACCCTTCATTACCATAACCTGACGGGTCTAGTGCTTGAAGAACAACAATCTAAAATTGAGGCACTATTTAAAGGCAGTAGTCAGCTACCTTTAGACTTGGAGCAAGGTTCGGTTTTAGAGAGTTCTCTCGTCATTCTTGCAGCCGATAAGCATCTGCTGCTGGTTGGCTTATCAGTGATGAACTCAGATGCAGCAAGTATCGAGA
>CADCTM010000125.1:0-6303 GCA_902805485.1 uncultured Coleofasciculus sp.
GGATCAACAGCAACAGGCACGAGTTGCACAGCACAGGCTTTTAATTCCGGTTGTTGGGAGTCAGGACAAGCTTCGGGGTGAGTCAGAGTGTTCGCTTCTGCATTATCTGCCCAAAGAGCGCCCCAGTGCATCGGCACGAAGACAGTCCCAGGAGCGATCGCTTTTGTCACTTTAGCAGGAAAACGACTACTACCCCGACGCGATCGCACTTCCACCAAACTATCATCCGTAATCCCCAATTCCTTAGCATCACGGGGATGAATCTCAATAAACGGATTCGGGTACATCTTCTGAATCTTCGGCACACGCCCCGTACGGGTTTGGGTGTGCCAGTGACCATAAAGACGCCCATTTGTCAAGACCAAAGGGTAATCCGGATCAGGCGGTTCCGCCAGCCCCCGCGAGTGATAAGCCCCAAACCGCGCCCGTCCATCCGGAGTAGGGAAGCGCAAATCAGTATAAAGTCGCTTAGAAGTGCTGAGGTTCCCGCCTTGGGGACAAGGCCATTGTATGGGTCCATCTGCCTTCAGACGCTGATGACTCAGCCCCGTCATATCACACAGACGCCCTTTAGTGAGTTGGACAAATTCCGCGAAAACCGCCTCAGAAGTTTGGAAGGGGAATTTGTCAGCAAAACCTAAGCGTCGCCCGACTTCGGCAAAAATTTCCCAGTCAGCTTTCGCTTCTCCAAAAGATTGAGAAAAAGCTTGGCAGAGCGTAACCATCCGCTCCGAGTTAGTCATTGTCCCCGTTTTTTCGCCCCATTGCGTCGAAGGCAGCAAGACATGGGCATAAGACGCCGTTTCTGTGGGGTAATACGCTTCCTGATACACCGTAAAAGGCGATCGCATCAATGCCGCCTTCGTCCGTTCCAAATCTGGTAAACTCACAGCCGGATTCGTTGCCGCAATCCACAGGAATTTTACCTCCCCCGCTTCCAAACCCGTAATCATCTCCCAAGCCGTCAGCCCCGGATGCGGCGAAATCCGTCCCGATGGCACTCCCCAAAACTCCTCAACTTCGGCGCGATGTTCCGGGTTTTTCACCGAACGATATCCAGGCAAAATATGACTCAATCCCCCAGTTTCTCTTCCTCCCATCGCATTCGGTTGCCCGGTGAGCGAAAACGGACCACACCCCGGTTTGCCAATTTGACCCGTCATCAGGTGTAAGTTAATGATCGTCTGCACCTTCGCCGTGCCTTCCGAGGACTGGTTGACGCCCATCGACCACATCGAGAGGACGCGCTGAGATTCACTCCAATATTGAGCCGCCGTCTCCAAGTCGCGCTCCGTAATCCCACAGCGTTCGGCAACTACTTCCGGACGGTAGTACTTAACCACTTCAGTAAACGCCGAAAAATTCGTCGTACATTCATCGACAAACCCACTATCAATCTTGCCCCAACGCAGCAGCAAGTGGGCAATACCATTGAGCAAATCGATATCAGTTCCCGGTCGAATTGCCAAATGCAAATCAGCCGCCTCCGCCGTCGGGGTTCGCCGAGGATCTACTACAATCATCTTGACATGGCGGTTTGTCTTGTGGTGTTTCGCCAGTCGGTTAAAGACAATCGGGTGACATTCTGCAGTATTAGTGCCGATTAAAAACGCACAATCCGTTAGTTCCAAATCCTCGTAACAGCAGGGCGGCCCATCGGAACCGAAACTCCTGTTATAACCGGCAACGGCGGAAGACATACAAAGTCGAGAGTTGGAGTCAAAGTTATTTGTTCCCAAACACCCTCGGAGCAGTTTTTGTGCCACATAGTAATCTTCGGTTTGCAACTGCCCCGAACCGTACATACAAAGCGAGTCAGCACCGGCGGTTGCGACAGAATCTTGCAGGCGACTGACTACGCGCTCTAAGGCTTCTTCCCAGGAAACGCGGTGGAATGGCTGATCCAAGGAATCGCGCATCATCGGATAGCGCAAACGGCTCTTTTGGGTAGATTCAGTGATTGTTGCCCCTTTGATACATACCATCCCTTGACTAGAGGGGTGAGAGCGATCGCCTCGCACTTTCCAAACGGGAGTCCCTTCACTATCTCGATTGATCGCTTTACCTTGTTGCGCTGGGGGCATCACTTCCAATCCACAGCCAACGCCACAGTAAGGACAAAGTGTTGTAAATGATTCAGCCATAACGGATAACCGATGTGATGACCTGACGTATAGTTTTAGACAAGGCTGATGCTACGTGACTAGGCTAAGTATATATTCTTAGTCCATTTTTTCATTCTTCCGCGAGAATTGGGGATTCGGGAGCATCTAATTCTTCTTCCCCTTCACCATCATGGTGGGAAGCAAAGGAGCTTTTTGGTTCCTTTTAATGCCGATAGTCCCAATCGTTTCAAACAAAGTCGGCGCATCGGTAAGGCTAAAAATTGTCAGATAAACAACACCGCCAAAATTCCTGTAAGCTCCCACATTACCGGAATTTTTACCAGTAATTTCTTTTTTCATCAACGGCACGATGCCGTAAGTCTCACCAAAACCAGCTTGGGCAAAGTAAGCGGAAAACATGGCGAGAGCCATGTACTATCGTTTTTGGGGATACTTTGCCCTAACCACTCTTGGGGAAAAGCAGGGGCTTTCGGACTATGTTATGGCTGCACTCCCAAAGAGGGTGTGGTTAACTATGCAGGAATGACCAAGGACTATTGACTAATAACTAAGCTGCATCGTCATGTGCATAACGTCGGAACAAGAAGTCCAGAGCGTAGTTACGCAATTCGTAGTACTTAGGATCTTCCATAATCCGGGCACGATTGCGGGGGCGGTTGAAAGGAATATCCATCACTTCACCAATCCGCGCCGAGGGGCCATTGGTCATCATCACCAAGCGATCGGCAAGGAAGAGCGCTTCATCAATGTCGTGAGTAATCATCAACACTGTAACTTTATGCTCACGCCAGATTTGTAGTAGTTCTTCTTGCAATTCTTCTTTGGTAATTGCATCCAAAGCACCGAAAGGTTCATCCAAAATCAAGACTTCGGGACGAATTGATAAGGCACGAGCGATCGCAACCCGTTGCTTCATCCCCCCAGAAAGCTGGGACGGCTTTTTATCAGCAGCTTCCGTCAGTCCCACCATTTCCAAATGATGCTGAACGATCGCTTTTTTCTCACCGTTAGGTTTGTTGGGATAAACCGAATCAACACCCAAATAAATGTTTTCATACGCCGTCAACCAAGGTAGCAGGGCGTAGTTTTGGAACACCATCATCCGATCAGGACCCGGTTCAGTGATCTGCTTGCTTTGGAGGCGCACTGAGCCATCAGTGGGTTGGGAAAAACCTGCCACCATGTTCAGTAGCGTTGATTTTCCACAGCCAGAGTGACCGATTAAGCAAATAAACTCACCTTCATGAACTGAGAGATTGACGCCATCAAGAACAGTGTAAGGTCCAGTGGGAGTCTGATAAACTTTCGAGACTCCTTCAATTTCTAGGAATGGCGCACGGGCTTGAACTTTAGTGTCTTGAGTTTTCAATGTTTTGTTGTGGATGTTCGTGTTTAGGGTTGTCATTTTGATTGTGGGGAAGTATTGAGTTGTTTAGGTAAGAATCTTTTCTGGGATTGGGAATTCGAGGTCATGAAGAGGAAAAATTGCAGTACGGTCAGAATTTTTTAATAATTCCCAATTCCTAATTCTATTGTCTCAGATTTAAGCCACCGAAACGCCAGCATCGATGTTAACTTCTTCAATCCGAAGTTGACGCTTAATGTCCAAACTATTGAGATAGCTAATTGGGTCGTCTGGATTAAAGACTTTGCCATCAAATAATAGAATCGGATGGCGATCGCGCTCTAGATCCAGAAGTTCTAACTCTCGTGCGGCTTCCCCGAAAATATCCACGCGCCAGATCCGTTCGGTGAGGGATAGCCAATCTTTCGGGAAGGGTAAAATACCCCAGCGTGCCATTTCTGCCATTACCCATAACGCTTCCCCACGGTCGGGGCAATTGGTTTTATTGACGTAGAACTGATTAAATCGGGGTAGCATTCTCGGTTCAGCCTTGGTTCCCCAATCGTAAGGGTCGATGAAACCAGGACGAATATCTTCAGGAACAGAACCGACATATTCGTCTTTGGACAGGAGCTGTACAACTTCTTCCCGGTTACGCATATCGTCGCAGTACTCACAAGCTTCCAACAACGCTTTGACCAATGCCAGATGCGTTTGCGGGTACTTGTTCGCCCACTCTTCCCGGACACCCAGAACTTTTTCAACGTGTCCAGGAAAAATGTCTAAATCGGTGGCGATGACAAAGCCATGTCCTTCATTGACAGCGCGGGAGTTCCAAGGTTCACCGACACAGTAACCATCAATGTTTCCTGCTTTCAGGTTAGATACCATCTGCGGCGGCGGAATCACCGTTAAACCAACATCCCGATCCGGGTCAATTCCTTCACTTGCCAACCAGTAGCGTAGCAGCAGGTTGTGCATTGAAGACGGATACACCATGCCCAAGGTATGAACCTTATCAGGAGATTTGGCGATCGCCTCTTTGAAATCAGCCAGGTTACGAACACCTTGATCGTAAAACCGCTTACTTAGGGTAATTGCATTCCCCCCACGGGACAAATTTAAGGCACTAACGATCGGGACTGAGGACTTGTTGCCTGCACCAATCGTTATGGTTGTGGGCATTCCGGCAAGCATTTGGGCGGCATCCAATCGTCCAGTGGCGACACCTTTGGCGATCGCTTTCCAACTCGGTTCCCGGTTTAAGGTGACTTCTTCTAAGCCGTATTTTTCAAAAAATCCCTTCTCTTTCGCCACTACCAAGGGCGCACAATCGGTTAAAGGAATAAAACCCAGTTCCAGATTGATTTTTTCCAACCCGTTGCGGGAGATCACCTGTAGCTTTTTGGACTGGCGCTGCTTGGCTTTCTTCTGCTGATTGAGGAAGTAAATGATCTCATTGCGATAGCTATAGTAGCTGGGATGATTCACCACCTCCATCCGTACGCGGGGGCGAGGAATGTCCACATCAAGAATTTGCCCAATATGGGATTCTGGCCCATTGGTGAGCATGATGATCCGGTCTGAGAGCAATAAGGCTTCATCCACGTCATGTGTCACCATCACACAGGTGGCGTTGGTTTCTTCGCAGATTTTCATTAACTGATCTTGCAAACCGCCCCGTGTCAAGGCATCCAGCGCACCAAATGGTTCATCCAACAGCAAGACTTTCGGGCGCAACGCCAAGGCACGAGCGATCGCGACCCGTTGTTTCATCCCCCCGGAAAGTTCACCCGGTCGTTTGTGTGCGGCATGGCGCAGCCCTACCATATCAATATTGTGTTCGACAATTCCTTTGCGCTCACCTTTGGGGCGGTTTCCCATCACTTCGTCCACACCCAAGGCGATGTTTTCGCGGACTGTAAGCCAGGGAAGGAGTGAGTAGTTTTGGAATACTACCATGCGATCTGGTCCTGGACTGGTGACGTGCCGTCCTTCCAAAATAACGCCGCCGTGAGTAGCTTTATCTAATCCGGCGATGATGTTCAACAAGGTGGACTTACCACAGCCAGAGTGTCCAATTAAGGAAATAAACTCGCCTTGTTTAATTTTTAGGTCAATATTCTTGAGAGCTACATAAGTGCCACCGTTGGGCAGAGGAAATATCCGATCAATGTGGTCAACTTCAACAAATACAGACATAGTAGTTCAGTTGTTAGTTGTTAGGTATTCGTTGTAAATGGCAAATGGCTGGGTTGCGACTTCCCATTCAACAAGCTAGCTACTCTTTATTTCTTATCTTCTGGGACAACCTTTGAGGCGACGAATGCGACCATTCTATCTAGGAAGAGACCAACTAAACCGACGTAAGTCAAGGCGAGAATAATTTCACTGAGTCTTGAACTGTTGTAAGCGTCCCAGATGAAGAAGCCGATCCCAACACCACCGACTAACATTTCTGCCGCAACAATTGCCAGCCAAGATAAACCGATCCCGATTCGTAAACCTGTGAAGATATAAGGAACTGCGGAGGGAAATAGAACTTTAAAGAAGTACTTTTGGCGAGACAGGCGTAATACGCGGGCAACGTTTTTGTAATCTTGGGGAATTTGTTGAACGCCAACCGTCGTATTAATAATAATTGGCCAAATTGCTGTAATGAAGATTACAAAAATTGCGGAAGGGTTAGATTGTTTTAGTGCTGCTAAGGCGATCGGTAGCCATGCTAGGGGTGGAATTGTACGTAATACCTGAAAAATTGGGTCTAGCGCATCGTACATGAATTGATTGCTACCAACCAAAATCCCTAAAGCAATTCCAACAATTGCAGCA
>CADCTM010000125.1:6313-16076 GCA_902805485.1 uncultured Coleofasciculus sp.
GCAAGGCTAAAGCCGATCGCAACTCGTCCTAAACTTGCAGAAATTTGTAACCCTAATCCTTTATCTGTCCCACCATTATCGTAAAAAGGATTAGCAATTAGAATCCAGGTTTCCTGAAAAACTTTAATAGGGCTTGGTAAGTTAGAGGTGGGACTCATGCAGAGGATTTGCCAAATCACCAGAAGCATGAACAGCGCAATTGCAGGACGGATGATTTTTTGCGAGTTATTCTTAATGAAATCGAGGATTAAAGTCTGTGGAGCTTTCCGTTGAGAACGACTCTCAAGATTGGCTGTCATGGTATTTCTAAGTTGGTATAGTGCAGGGATGAATACTGTGTTGGGATTTTGAACAAGTTTATGACATTTTTAATTCAAAATCCCCAATCTGTAACGAACCTAGGCTTTCTTAATCTTGAGGCTCTTCAAATACTCGTCTGGCTTTTCCGGGTCAAACTTGACGCCATCAAAGAAAGTTTCAACACCACGAGAATCACTTGTTGGAATCTGTGCATCTGGCACACCCAGAGCTTTTGCGGCATCTTTCCATAAATCTGAACGGTTAACTTTATCAACCAGTTCCTTCGCATTTACGTCAGCCGGAATATAACCCCAACGCTTATTTTCTGTGATAAACCAGATGTCGTGACTCTTGTATGGATAAGAAGCATTATCTGCCCAGAATTTCATCATGACTGGGCTATTGGCTTCAACCCGTCCTGTGCCGTAATCAATTTTGCCTTTTGTGCGCTCAATAATGTCTTTTTCTGGCACCTTCAACCACTGACGGTCTGCAATAATCTTGACCATCTCATCTTTGTTTTCCGGTTTATCGCACCACTGCTGGGCTTCCATCACTGCAACTAAAATTGCTTTAGCTGCCTTAGGATTTTTGTCAACCCAATCTTTACGCATCGTCAGGGCTTTTTCTGGATGGTCTTTCCAGAGTTCACCGGTAATTAGGGCGGTATAGCCTAGTTGTTGATTAATTAGCTGTGCATTCCAGGGTTCGCCCACGCAGAAGGCTTCCATACCCTGTACTTTCATGTTTGCCACCATTTGAGCAGGTGGCACAGGGACGACGGAAATATCTTTATCCGGGTCGATGCCACCAGCAGCTAACCAGTAGCGCATCCAGAGGTCGTGGGTGCCACCGGGGAAGGTCATCGCCGCTTTGAGTCCTTTACCGGCAGACTTAGCAAAGGCTTCTTTCAGCCCTTTGCTCTCTGTAGTAAGTTTGAGGTCTTTGTAGGTATTGGAAACCGAAATTGCCTGACCATTAGTATTTAACCGCGCCAGGAGGTACATTGGTACTGGCTGCTTGGTGATTTTGCCAATGGTCATTAAGTAAGGCATGGGGGACAAAATATGCGCCCCATCAATACCGCCGCCACCGGAACCGAGTTCTAAGTTGTCGCGGGTAACAGGCCAGGAAGCTTGCTTGACGACTTCCACGTTGTCCATGCCGTATTTTTTGAAATAACCCTTTGCCTGGGCAACAATCAACGGTGCGGCATCAGTCAGGGCGATAAATCCGAGCTTGGCATTCTTAACTTCTGGAGGGTCAAGTTTGGCAATAGGTTGGCTATCGGCTGCCGTTGTACTAGCGGCTGATTTGCTACCACCGGATTTATCGAGGGGACCCGTGCTACAACCGTGTGCTAGTAGAGAGGTTGCTGTCGCCGCACCTGCTGTAATGATGAATTGCCGTCTGGAATATTTCGTCATTGTTGATTTGTTTTAATGTTAAATCTGAGGTGTCTGGGTTTCCTAATGTTTTTGGCGTTGGGCAGTCGGATTCACTTCAACGCTTACGTTCCCTAGAAGGACGCTAAGACTTCTTGCTTTGGCGTTGCACCAAATTGTTCGATGAGTAAATCTCGCAATAGCGGTTCTAGGTCTTCGCAAGCAATGCCTTTTTGAACACAGTTACCGAGTTGAGCCTCTTTCCCAACTTTGCCGCCCATGTAGAGGTCAACACCTTCAACGGCTTTACCATTTTTACGAACTTTTGTGCCCATCAGACCAATGTCTGCTACTTGCGGTTGACCACAAGAGTTGGGGCAACCAGTCCAGTGGATACGCACGGGGCGGGGTAGAGAAAGTGAGGCTTCAAGTGCTTCAATCGTTGCCAGTGCCCGATTTTTAGTTTCAATTAGGGCAAAGTTACAAAATTGGCTGCCTGTGCAAGACACCAAGGCTCTTTTTAAGGGTTCTGGGTTGACGGAAAACTTCAAGAGTAAAGGTTCTCCGAGAAAAGCATCTAAGCGAGAATCTGGAATATTGGGGATAATCACGTTTTGTTCCACGGTGAGGCGAATTTCTCCACTGCCGTAAACTTCCGCAATTCTTGCTAAATCAAACATATCCTGAGCGTTGAAGCGTCCAACAGGAATGTGCAGTCCGACGTAATTCAATCCGGATTGTTTTTGGGCGTAGACGCCGATGTGGTCACGCTTTTCCCAGTCAATTTCGTCTTTTTCGGCTTCGGTTTCTAGCTGCCGCCCGATCTGCTTTTCAACTTGGGCGCGAAACTGGTCAATGCCCCATTCATCAATTAGCCACATCAACCGCGCTTTCTGCCGATTCGCTCGGAGTCCGTGGTCGCGGTAGACTTCTAAAACGGCTCGACAAACATTAACGACATCATCAGGGTTTACCCAGGCATTTAAGGGAATTGCCGGTTCGCAGCGTTTGGCGGAAAAGAAGCCACCGACGACGATGTTAAAACCCAATAGTCCATTTTTGTAGGCTGGTACAAAGGCGAGGTCATTGATTTCTGCGTGAACGCAGTTGTCTCGTCCACCAGCGATCGCAATGTTGAATTTCCGGGGCAAGTTGCTAAACTCTGGATTGCCAACGCCTTTGTTGGTGAGCATATCCTGAACTTGCTGCACGAGTTCCCTAGTATCAATTAACTCCGATGCGTCAATTCCGGCGACGGGTGCACCTGTGATATTGCGAACATTGTCCATCCCTGACTGCACCGAGGTTAAGCCCACTGGCTCAAATCGGTTGAAAATATCGGGAATATCTTCTAGTCGCACGCCTCGTAACTGTAGGTTTTGCCGCGTGGTGATATCGGCATTTCCGTCTTCACCGTAGCGCTGCACGACTTCCGCCAATACTCGCATTTGAGCGCTAGTCAGTATGCCGTTAGCTAAACGCATCCGCAGCATGAACTTGCCGGGAGTGACGGGGCGAAAGAACACTCCCAGCCACTTGAGCCGATGTTCTCTATCGGTTTCGTCAATTGCTTCCCATCCCAGTTGGGCAAACTGTTCTAGTTGTGCCTTGACGGCGAGACCATCTTTTTCGGCTTTAAATTTTTCAAATTTATTTAAGCTGGCTGCTGGCTTGGTTGCGCTTATCATAAGTTTTCCTGTTTATATGGCGCTCAAATCCGGGAGAGTCCGTCTGGACCGCTGATTTCGATTGCTCGTTGTTGATAAGGTTATGTAAGCTAGATATCAAGATTTGTATTTTAAGTTACAAAATATTTCATTATTATGAAGAATATGCATATATTCGATGCAAAAAGCAAATACAAAAAAGTAAACCTCCGCCTAAAGGTTGATGTAGTCAGAGCTTAGGCAGTAGAACCTTCATGGAATAAAGCGATTCTGGTCGCCAAGTTAACGAAACAACTTAAAAAAGTATTGATTTATTAATTTATGTAAAACATTACGAACTTCTGGTCATATCGTGCTGATAAGGCTCAGAATTAAAGCCGCACTTGCTCTTGAACAAACTGAGGACACCGCCCCGTTTGCCCAAGTAGATAACAAGAGCAACAGCAACTGATACACCAAGGTAGACATTACGCAAACCCAACCGTAGACATCAGGCTTGAATACTGAAAACAAGTCCCAGATATCTATCTAAAGGTTGATTCAGAATGCAGCCAACGAACCTCCTAAGAATAATTGCTCCTCAACGCACACAAAAGCCAACGTCAGCTCTAGTTTCTGAAAAATTCGCGATCGTCACCTGCGGTTTGCTAATTGCTGTAGTTGCCATTCCTTCGCTTGTTGTCATTCAAGCTCTAGCCGCTATATTTTCGGGCATAACCACGGTATTTGAACTGCTCAATGGCAATGGCTTATTCAACGAGGTAGAGGATCTTTAAGCGATTACACACAGCCGCAGCACTAGGCTAACGCTCCTGACGATCGCAAAATCCTAAGATATGGGATGCAGCAACTTCTCGAACCAACTGCTAAGAATAGGTTGAGGCACAGCGCCAACTAAAGTCTTGATCACTGTGCGATCGCTTTTGATAAAGAAAAACTGTGGCACTCCCCTCACTTGGTATTGTTGAAGCTGTTGCTGCCATTGAGGCTGATCAACATTGAGCATGACAAAGTTGACTTGCGAACCATACTGCTCGTGAAATTGGCTGATGGTTGGCGCTAATGCCTGACAACTCGTACACCAATCAGCATAAAACTCGATCAAAGTTGGTCTACCATTGCTCAGAGCGCGATCAAGAGGAACCGACTGCGCGGACATTTCTCTCAAAGCAGCTAACCCAGATAGTGAAGACGGACTAGCGGCAGCGCGATCAAGACGGATGAAGAAAAAACAAGCGCCACAAAACAGGATAAATAATGCGACGAAAAGATAAAAACGAAGTTTTGGCTGGGTGCTGTCCATGAGATGAATGCAATCTATTCTTCAATCATAAGCAAGACCTTTTTGGGTAACTGACGAGACGCCTGGAAAAAGGAGCAAGAATTCTGGGTAAAATTGCGACAAAAAAGCTTGATTTATCGCAACTGCTGTGTGTGAAATAGAAGAAAGCAGAACCTTGGTTGACGAAACTAGTTTCGTCAGCCTAAGCATTGCATCTCGCCACAACTTTGAATTATTGATAATGTCAAATGTTTTAGAACAAGCTACGGCGGCAGCACAGCAAGGAGATTGGTCGTTGCTTAATCAATGCTTGCAACAGCTACCTCTTGGTGATCCTGATCGGGAAAGCCGCTTCGGGAAAAATGCTACAGACGGGTCTGGGAGGTCAGTGTCATTAAGCGATCGCGATTTAGATCAAGTATTAAAACTGGCGCTAGATGTCCTCAATGCTGGTGATTTTCAAGAGCGTTGGGATGTGGCAAAAGTGATTCCTAAGCTGGGAGAGCGTGCGATCGCACCTTTAATCGAAATTCTCCAAGACGACGCTGCCGATTTAGAATTACGTTGGTTTGCGATTCGCATCCTTAGCGGATTTAACCATCCAAGCGTCATCGCTACATTAGTAGATTTCCTCAAAACCGTTGAGGATGAAGATTTAGCAGCAATGGCATCTTCCACACTTTCGAGTTTGGGTGATGGGGCAATTGAGGCTTTGAGTAGTTTATTATCGGAACCAGAGTCACGTTTGTTGGCGACTAAATCCCTGGCACAAATTCGCCGTCCAAGAGTGATTACGCCGTTGTTGGGTGTGGTTAGTGATTCAGAAGTGGCAGTGCGGGTGACGGCGCTTGAAGCACTCAGTAGCTTCCAAGATCCAAGGATTATACCTGTTCTCCTTGAGGGTTTAAATGACCTGGCGGCAGCCGTGAGGAAGGAAGCGGTCATTGGTTTAGGGTTGCGAGCCGATCTTGAGGGAGAATTAGATTTGCTGGCGCAGCTAAAACCGCGACTATATGACTTCAACCAGGACGTTTGCCAGCAAGCGGCGATCGCTTTAGGACGTTTAGGTACGGATGAGGCAGCGCTGGTTTTGTTTAACGTACTGATGTCACCTGTAACACCTGTGCTCTTGCAGATTGACCTGATTCGTGCCTTGAGCTGGGTGGGAACGGCGAAGACGTTAGACTATTTGCAGGAAGCTCTAACGATTACTTCGGTGGAATGTGTCCTAGAAATTGTCAGAGTTTTAGGACGTGTGGAAAAGCCAGAACTCAAAGCGATCGCGGCTCAAATTTTACTAAACTTTCTTAACTCCCAACACCCGCACGCATCGAGAGAGGCGGTAAAACAAGCGATTGCCCTGTCATGGGGAGAGTTGAAAGAGGTTAGTGCCGTTGAGGCTTTGGTTGGGCTATTGGCAGATCCGGCGATGAGTGTGAGACTTCATGCGATCGCGGCGCTAAAAAACTTTCCCACAGCTCACCAGCAATTAGAACAACTGGCAGATGAGGCGCAACTCGCACCCGCATTAAAAGAAGGAGTAGCGATCGCACTTTCCGAGTGGCAGGTTTGATGATTTTTTCGGGAGGAAATCCCAGAACTATAATCAAAAAATAAAGAATAACAAACAACCACTGTATCAATCTCTACTAAACTCCCTTAGCAAATCCGTTATGGTCAAGCCATAAAAGAATGTAATTAAATTACATTGACGATTATGCGGATTGAGCAGTTGCAAGCCTTTTTATCGGTTGCTGAAACGGGTAACTTTGGACAGGCAGCACGAAAATGTGGGGTAACGCAATCGACCATCAGCCGACAAATTCAGTCACTGGAAACAGACCTGGGTTTGCCACTGTTTCATCGTACTGCTCAGTCAAAGTTGACGGTGGGAGGAGAACAGCTCCTGCCTCATGCCCGTAAGATCTGCCAAGAGTGGCAAAATGCTACCCAAGAATTAGCAGATTTGATGTCAGGAAAGCAACCAGAACTCTGCGTGGCGGCAATTCACTCGGTCTGTGCCTACTATTTGCCACCCGTGTTACAGAAATTTTGCCGCAACTATCCAGACGTACAGTTGCGGGTGACAGCTTTGGGAAGCGATCGCGCTCTGAAGGTGCTTCGTGATGGTATGGTCGATGTGGCAATTGTGATGAATAATCGCTTTTTAACCTCCAGTCCAGAACTCATTGTCGATGTCCTCTACAACGAGTCCATTGAAATCTTGATGGCGGCGAATCATCCTCTGACTCAAGTCCCAGAAGTTCCTTGGTCAGAATTGATTAAATATCCACAAGTGGTGTTTAAGGATGGCTATGGAATGCAACGCCTGGTACAAGAGCGGTTTTCTCGCTTAGGAGCCAAATTGCAAGCGGTAATGGAGTTAAATACTCTAGAGGCGTTTCGAGGTGTTGTGCGGCAGGGAGAATTGATTGCTTTGTTGCCGCAGTCGGCGTTGGTGGAGGCAAGTCAAGACCCAACTTTAGCAATTCGGGCGATCGCAAATCTTCCCCTTTCACTGGCTACACCTAGTAACATTGTTGGCAATGTCTCAACATCAGATTCAACGCTAACTCGTCAGGTTGTTATGGTTACGAGTCATGACCGATTGCAAATCCCCCCCATTCAGCACTTTTGTCAACTAGTACGCCAGTTGGAAATGCCCATAATCGGGTCTTTGAGCAAGCCGGAACCGCTCATTCCTCCAAATTCCCCTCAGTTTGACAGCAAACCTTTGACGGCTAGCGGTTGACCCACTCGTTAACGAAAACCTGCGGGAATACTGATAAGCCTATCTAATAGTAAAGAATAGGAGGTAATATTGATTGCTGAGAAAGGTTGTCAAAGTTCGCTTGTATCCAACACCAAACCAAGAAGTGCTATTAGCTCAGTCATTTGGCTATTCTAGGTGGTGGTGGAATTATGCGCTCTCAAAAACAATCGAAACCTACAGAGAAACGGGCTTTACACTAAGCCAGTCAGCACTTAATGTACTTTTACCAGGATTAAAGAAAGAGCTGGAATGGCTAGGTGAGTGCTACAGCCAGATTCTTCAGGCTACAACACTCAACCTAACAACAGCTTACAAAAACTTCTTTGCTTTTAGAGCGAGAAAATCTCGCTTCAAATTAAAGAATGGCAAGCAATCCATCCAGTACCCTCAAAACGTCAAGGTGCTAGATGGAGCTGTCAAGTTACCTGGAAACATTGGGACTGTTGTCGCTAAAATTCATCGTCCAATTGAAGGGAAAATCAAGACGGTAACGGTCAGCAAAACGCCATCGGGTAAGTACTCTGCCTCTATTTTGTCGAAAATAGATGGAGAAAATCCAGCTACTTTAACAGAGGGAAAGGTGATTGGGGTTGACCTCGGATTGACTCACTTTGCAATGACATACGATGGTAAAAAGGTGTCTAAGTATGACAATCTTAGGCATCTAGCCAAACACGAAAAGAACCTAAAGCGCAAACAGCAAAAATTAGCTAAAAAGCAAAAAGGGAGTAATTCAAAACGCAAATAGTATTTTCATTTGAGATGTAAACAGAGAGTAAAGAAATAATGGCAAGATGTAAACGATAGTTTCAAGAATAAACAGAATATGGAAATTCCAGATATAGAAAAACAGATTCAAGAGTTAGATGAGTGGATGAAAAGCAATTTAGACTCAAGAGAGTTAAAAAGAGCCTTAGGGGTAAAATTAGCTTTAAAAGGGTGGAGTTATAGAGCAATAGCGGAAGCACTCAATGTATCAACCAGCTATGTAAGCAAGTGGAAAAAGCGATTTCAAGAAGCAGGTGTAGAGGGATTAAGATTATCTTATCAGGGAGCAAAAAGTTATTTGACATCACAGCAAAAATTAGAAGTAATCACTTGGTTAAAAGAACAAGAAGCCTGGGATTTATCCGAATTAGAATGTCATTTAATAGAGAAATATGACGTAGTTTTTCAATCGCTAACAAGCTACTATGAACTCTTGAAAGCAGCACGAGTGAGTTGGCAAAAAGCCCAAAAAAGCAACCCGCGTCATGACCCAGAGCTAGTCAAAAAAAAAGCTGAAGAAATTCAGTCAATATTAGGCGCGTTGAGGCCCGACATCAACGCCGAAAAAGTTGCTGTGTATGCGATTGACGAAGTTCATTTATTAGAAGGAGATTTAATAAGTCACCTCTGGGGGGACAGTAAAAATAGACTGAGTATTCCCATAATTAATGAAAAAAATCGTCAAACTTATTACGGGGCATTAAACTTGATGACCAAAGAATTAATTCTAGGTGAGTATCAAAAAGGGAATGGAGAGTCTACGGTAGATTTTGTGAGGAAATTAATCCAGAAAAATCCTTACCAAAAAATCCTCATATTCTGGGATGGTGCGGCTTACCATAAAGGAGAATTAATGCGAGAGTTATTAAGGGAACTAAATGCCGATTTATCTCAGAAAGACTGGACAGTAACTTGTAATTTATTTGCCCCTTATGCACCCGAAGAAAATCCGATAGAAGCTGTTTGGCTCCAATTGAAAAGCTTGCTCAGGCGATGCCATCGTTTTTGCAAAAACTTTTCTATCATTAAGCGTTTATTTCAGCTTTTCGTTAACTTGAAATTATTCAACTTTCCTAATCTAGAAAAATACAACAACTTTTCTTGTCTTATTTGAAAACGCTATATTGAGTAGTTGTTATTAATTAAAGAAAAATTAACGATAACTCTAACAAACTAGGAATAAAAAATGACTCAACCTTTTCCTCCTCCCAAAACCCAACCTTTTGAACGTTTGCAAGTACAAGATGGCTTGTTGATGAATGCGGAGCGTTGGCGTCGGGCACATGAATACCACCGTCAGCGTCAAAATGTTCATTACCAATCTTTAAATCAACCGGGAATTGTTTGCGATTTAGGTGTACGTTTAATTCCTGCACCAACTGAAGTTTCGGCTCAATATCGTGATGGGCGCTGGGTACAAATTCAACCGGGTATGGCGATTGATTTGTTGGGAAATATTATTGTTGTTCCTGAACCGATTGATTATCGAATTACAACGGAAGTTGCTACGGAAGAAGCGGCTATTGTTTACTTGGTAGTTAGTTATGTAGATCCAGAAAAGTTACGCCGAAAAGAGCAGCGAGAGTTT
>CADCTM010000126.1 GCA_902805485.1 uncultured Coleofasciculus sp.
ATGCCCTGCTAGTGGGCTTAACTGCAACCCCTTGGACCTAGAGGCAGGGGTGCCTACCTTCGCTTACGAACTTAATGATGCGATCGCAGATAAATACCTCGTTCCTCCCAGAGGGGTAGACGTTCCCTTCAAGTTCCTTCGCCGGGGGGTTAAGTACGCAGAACTCCCCCCTGAAGAGAAGGAAAAATACGAAGAGAAAATCCGAGATGAGGAAAGTAGAGCCATCCCCGCATCTGTGGATGCAGCGGCATTAAATAAATGGGTAGTACTGCATGGTAATGGTAAGCTGGTGAGTAAGGAACTTCAATCATTACAGACGACTCAATGAACTGTCCCAAGTGCAAATCCGTGCAAATCATCAAATATGGACATACCCATTACGGCAAACCAAGATTCCGTTGCCAGGATTGTGGGCGGCAGTTTGTCTTGAATGCAACCCGACAACCGATTGATGAGCCAACGCGTCAATTGATTGATAAGTTGCTGCTCGAACGCCTTGCACTGGCGGCAATTGCACGAGTAACGGGGGTTTCTGAGCGTTGGCTACAGATGTACGTATTTCAGAAGTTCTACCAGACTCCAAAGGCTATTGATGTCACCCCAAAAAAACAGGTCGGTTGACGATTCAGTTGGATGAGATGTGGTCATTTGTCGGTTCTAAAAATAACAAACAATGGGTTTGGTTAGCCATTGATGCCGATAGCCGTGAAATTGTTGGGGTCTTCGTGGGTGAGCGCTCTCGGCAATCGGCGAAGCAGCTTTGGCAATCCTTACCCGCGGTTTACCGCCAGTGCGCGGTTTGTTACACCGACTTTTGGCAGGCATATCAACAAGTGCTACCGAGTAAGCGGCATCGGGCGGTTGGAAAAGAAACGGGGAAAACAAGCTATATTGAGCGGTTCAACAACACCTTGCTTTATTCGAGTGGGACGTTTGGTAAGGAAAACCTTGTCCTTCTCCAAGAAATTGAGCAATCACATCGGAGCAATTTGGTACTTTGTGCATCATTACAACGCTTCTCTTCGTTCTTAGCCATTACTATTCAGCACTACCCGGAGTTTTTCACCTTTGAGATGCTAATTGCTTCAAGCCATCACTTAATTTATCCATTACTTCATCAATCGAATGCACAATCCGATTCGGGAAATAATCTCTTCTAATATCATCCCAAATATGTTCGACTGGCATTAATTCTGGACTGTAGGCAGGCTGAGGTAGCAGTCTGATATTTTCGGGAATTGGTAGTTTTTTTTGAGGTATGCCATGGGGCTCTATCTACCTGCATGACTATAAAATAGTTGGAGAACTCTGCCGCTACTTGCTTGAGAAATAAACCGCTCATTTGCGTATTGGCATGAGGCAGAATTAAACAAGTCATTTCTCCTAATTCTGGGGCAACCGCCGCCTAAGCATATATATATTCTCTGACACATTGCTTAGGCACTACTGGTCTTATGCCTTTGGGACACTCTTCTACTTCTTATCTCTCCTAATCGCCCAAATCTTTCTTGGTCTGCTGCCATGATTAATACGGGACGAGTGTCTTGTGGCTCCCGGTCAGCCAGGGCTGCTGCTACCTGCTGGGTAAAGTTTTTTTAAACTCTATTTGGACCTCTACAGAGGCTTTCGGATGGGCTGGACGTCGCTTAATTTTCCGCGATTGCTGCCTCTCTAACATCCGATAAATTGTGCTGATATGTACTTTCTTCTGTAGCTTTTTTTCCAGGACTATTTTAATTTCTTCATCTGTAGCAATTTGTCCTTTCACTGCCTTGGCTCTAAAGCTATCTATAAATTCTTTCTCCTCGGCTGCTGTTAAGTTTCCGCTACCGTCATGCCTGCCACCAATTCCTTAGCTTATCTAACGCTTCTGGTCCGTGACGATTGTATTCTGAGATAATCCGATGCACTGTACTTTTCCCTACCCCTACATGCTGGGCTATTTTTAAGGCTGGGCGCGGGTCTACTAGGGCATTATAAATAATTAACCAATGCTGTTTTGTACTTTGTTTTTGAGCGCTCTAAAGCGTTGCTTCACTTCTTCTGGGCTAAGGTATTTGGCGGCGGCAGTCTAGGCTCCCATAGATTTTTCCCAATGATACAGCGAATGCTAGCTCTCCTTACCACACCATTTTAAGCTATTTTGATGTCTTCTCATTTAGCTCGCGAATCGGTATTACTGTGTGCCTACAAACTGATTTGCTCATAAAATAGCGAATAGTGTAGTTATTGCGTGGCTCTAGCTGTGGCAACTATCACAATTGAAATTCTAGATGACCTCTCAGAACAACTGACTCAATGTTAGCGATCGCTTGCCAGAATTATTGCGGCAGTGCGTTCAGCAGGCTGTCCTTCCAATTCTTGAATTAGGCACACAAACTTACCAGGGCAGCACCTCTCCATTGGCGTGCCAAAAAGTACCCGTTTTCTCCAACGTCAACTCATCAATCCGCTTCAACAACCCCTTCACCGACTCTTCCGGCGTAATGCCACCTGATGTAAAATTCGTCATGCGGGTTTGAACTAACCCTGGATGCAGAATTGCCACCGCAATCCCACGCGGTTTGAGATCGAGAGACAGCGACTTGCCTGCCATCGACAACGCCACTTTAGACATCCGGTAGCCATAGGAACTGCCAGAGGTATTATCTGCGATCGATCCCATCCGACTCGTCATCAACACGATCTTGGAGCCTGCTTTGAGAAGTGGCAATAGCGCGTGAGTCACTCGTAAAGGACCTAGAGCATTAACCTCAAACTGCTCTCGAATGCTCTCAAAATCCAAGTCCTCCAGTGTTACGCGCTTTGCTATTCCAGCATTATTAATCATGACATCGATCGCAGTATCATCCAGGCGATCGCATAAATCTGCAACCGAAGCATCAGAGGTAATATCAATCCCCTCCTCAACCCGCACCCCTAGCTGCTTCAATTCCTCAGAAGCACTGCGACAGACAGCAATAACGCGATCGCCCTGCGCTTGCACTTGACGGCAGTATTCATAACCGATGCCGCGATTGGTACCCGTTACCAGATAAGTTGCCATGCACACTCCAACCTCTTGACTAGAAAATCATCATACAAAGCCTCATCCATTCATGTCTCTATCTTGGGCGAAGCGTTGCCGTGAGTGTCACCCAAGGAGCATTTGCAAGTTGCTCGCGCATTGTTTGCTCATCGTTTGCTTTCTGGGTTAAAATCCGTCCCTCAAACACCACCGTCACCTGATCAGACTGGAAACACCACGGCTCTACCCACAACTGAGTTGGGTCATCATTAATCGGCATCAACGTTAAAGTCGTTTCTCCCGTTGCCGATGGAACTTGCTCAACCTGCTTTTGTGCGGTTACACCCATGCAAATTGCCAGAGACAACGCATCCAGGGTGGCGACGAGTCGTTGATTTCGAGCGATCGCTTCTGGCGTAACATACGGTTGATAAGCCGGATCTTGCTCTAACTGGTTAATCAAATGCCGTTGGAATTCCTTCTCCTGTTGCAAAAATGCTTCGACAACTCTTGTCGATTCCGGTGACTTTTTCCAGTAGGTAAAGCGCTCATACAACCCCG
Source organism: uncultured Coleofasciculus sp. (assembly GCA_902805485.1). GTDB lineage: Bacteria > Cyanobacteriota > Cyanobacteriia > Cyanobacteriales > Coleofasciculaceae > CADCTM01. The sequence continues at coordinate 3,569 of CADCTM010000126.1, forward strand.
TCCCATGCAGCGAAACCAGCAGCGCGGCATACCGCCCCATCGGCATTGCCAGGTGTTTTGCCCCTGCCCATAGTTTTGTATGGACTTCCGGTGCAACTTCCATGAAACTGTGCGGGTAGCCCGTGTCAGGATTGAGGGTTGGAGCCGATTCCCACGGTAGCCAACCAATGTCATGCTGTTCAGCCCCCAGGCAAACTGCTTCATAGGGAGTAACTGAGCCAAACATCTCATTGCCCCAAACCTGAGCCATTTGTCCAGAAACCCAGGCATGGGTGGGTTGAGTAATACAAATCCGATTTTCACCGATGGTGCGGTACAACATGACTGCCCCTGTTTGCACAATCCTTATGTTCAAACATTAAGCCGCAGACAGGGTAAACGCCTTCATTCTACGGGTTAGGATTTAGGGTAGTGCGTTCTGATTGAAGTATGGCAAAGCCGGAAAATCCCCTCACCGGAGTTGCACTAATTAAGGAAGTCTGTCGGCGAATTCGGGTTGCCCGTAGCTACTGGGATGCTCATTCCGGACGCTGCCTGTCGGGGAGAACGCCTTAAGGGAAGCTATTCCGGAGGAAATCGCGCATTAGCTCTCTACAACACACTGAGCAAAGAACAAAAAGACCAGATTCCGCAGGTGTTGTGGGTGTGGCTTCGCTACTGAGCGTGAAAAATACTTTGGGGCACACCGAACACCGCCCAAGTCGAGACAAAAGTCTAAGTAGTACTGTCATGGCATTGCCAAGAAACTGCGATCGCGCACAACGCTCGTGATGATGCAGAGTTCCTCTACTTCCGAGTTAGGCTTTCGTCAGAGTATCAATTGTCCTGGTATAGCAACCGCTAGGGCGGTTAGGACATAGAATAAAGGTGTGATTATGAGTTGCTACCGTCTGCTCTGCCATGGCTAAACCCTATAGTTACGACTTCCGTCAGAAAGTGCTCCAAGCGATCGACTTAGATGGACTCAAGAAAAGCGAAGCGAGTGAACTGTTCAACATCAGCC
>CADCTM010000127.1 GCA_902805485.1 uncultured Coleofasciculus sp.
CATTTGGACAAACTATCGCGCAAATGTTAGGCAACTTATTCAGCCTAATTGGTATAGTCCTAGCAATGCTCTTAATTAACCCACAACTCGGTTTGTTAAGCAACTTAGTTGTCCCATTAATGATCTTTACCACAGGCTTATTTTCCCGCTGGGCAAGAGCGAGATTTCGCGTTACTCGTCAAACAATTGGGGAAATGTCCACCAAATTAGAAGAAGATATTGGCAGTGTGCGGGAAGCACAAGCCTTCAATCGGGTACAACTTAATATTGCAGAATTCGACACCTTAAACGCAGCAAATCGTGATGCCAATGTGCAGGCGGTGGCAATTACAGCGGCGTTTTTACCCTCAATTGACTTTCTCAACACCCTAGCAACGGCGGGAGTTATGGCCTATGGGGGCTATTTAGCGGTAACTGGGGCAGCTACAGTAGGAACAGTCACTGCATTTTTACTCTACGTCCAGCAGTTTTTCCGACCGATTCAAATCCTTAGCCAATTTTACACACAGGCACAGTCGGCGATGGCGGGAGTTGAGCGGATTTTCTTGCTATTAGATGAACCTTCCCAACTTAATGATGCACCCGATGCAGCTCAAATGCCGGCAATTAGAGGTGAGGTAAGTTTTGAAGATGTTACCTTTGGTTATAATCCTAATCAATTAGTTCTTAAAGGTGTTAATCTCCAAGCAAAACCTGGACAAATGATTGCTTTGGTGGGACCAACTGGGGCAGGGAAAAGTACGATTATTAACTTAATTTTGCGCTTCTATGATGTTACAAGTGGTGCCGTTAAAGTTGATGGGATTGATGTTCGTAGCGTGACTCAGGGAAGTTTGCGTCGTCAAATTGGCATCGTTTTGCAAGACAATATTTTATTTAGTGGTACAGTTGCTGAAAACATTGCTTTTGGTTGTCCTCATGCCACACAAGCTGAAATTGAAGCGGCGGCTCAAGTTGCAAATGTTCACGAATTCATCACCACTTTACCAGAAGGCTACACTACACTTTTAGGGGAACGAGGTGCTAATTTAAGTCAAGGACAACGGCAATTAATTAGCATTGCCCGTGCGGTTTTAGTTAATCCGCGAATTCTGATTTTGGATGAGGCAACGAGTAGCATTGATACACGCACAGAAGCATTGGTACAAAGTGCGATCGCACGTTTACTAGAAAATCGTACTAGTTTTGTCATTGCTCACCGCCTCAGCACCGTTACCCAAGCCGATCAAGTATTAGTCATTCAGCAAGGACAAATTGTGGAACACGGCACTCATTCCCAACTAATTGCTCAACAAGGAGTTTATGCTAACCTCTATGCCCTGCAATTAGGTGCTGCCTCTTCAGTCGATTTACCTAGTACTGTAGAAGCAACATGAATTATTTTCCTGACTTCCCGCGTCCTTACTTTTACAGAGACTAATCTTGCTTCACAACCAGTACGGAACAGGGTGCATCAACAACCACCTGGCTACTCACCGAACCTTCCAAAATTCGCTTTAAACCAGTCAAACCCCGCGTTCCAATTACAATTAAGTCTGCTCGATGAATGTGAGCGAGTCGCACAATTTCAACAGCAGGATCACCTCTGACAATTTCTAGTTCACTTTCGCAGGATAGTTTATCTTGATAGGCTTCTAGCTGCTTTTCAATGTGTCGATACAGATGTTCTTCAGAAATTTGAGGTCGGTCAACTACCATTTCCATGTCGGACTCGAATGAGGGAATTACCTGGGAAAGGACGACTTTAGTGGCTGGCTGAATTTGAAGTTCATCCAAGCTTTGAATTACGTGCTGTGACAGTTCTGAACTGTCAAGGGCAACAAGAATTGTCTTTAGCACCAAAATGCCTCCTCTCAGCGATCGCTTTCATTTCTGGGGGTTGTTAACCGTTCAAGTCAATTTATACAACCTTACTTTAGTACAAATACCTAGAAGTTGAAGCAAATTTTTGGGTAGCTAAAGAATTAAACTTCACAGGTCTAGCGGCTCAAAGCTAACTTTCCCTCAAAATCTCTTAATCACCCAAATCTCCCTCTGTTCTTAAACGTACTGAATCTGCGTGGGACGGTAAACCTTCTGCTTGTGCCAGCGCCTGAATTGCTCCTGCCATCTTGTTCAACGCGGTCGAAGAATACTGAATCAGACTAGAGTGCTTCATAAAAGTTTCAACTCCCAATGCTGAGGCGTAACGTGCCGCACCAGAGGTCGGCAAGGTATGATTAGGACCTGCCAGATAATCTCCTACGGCTTCTGGGGTCGAGTTACCGAGAAATATTGCCCCCGCATGGCGGATTTTTTCAAGTAATTCCCACGGTTCAGCAATTTCTAGTTCCAGGTGTTCCGGTGCAAACTCATTAGAAAGTTCCGCCGCGTCCGTCAGAGAATCGACAATGACAATTAAACCGTAATGGGCGATCGCTTTTTCGGTCAGCAGTCGGCGCGGATGGTCTTGCAGTTGCCGCTCCACCTCTCTTTGGACTTGTTTAGCCAGTTGAGCCTCAGTTGTCAGGAGGATTGCTGCTGCCATCGGGTCATGTTCTGCCTGTGCTAACAAGTCAGCCGCAATATGAACGGGATTTGCCGCCTTATCGGCAATAATTAGCACCTCAGAAGGTCCCGCCAGAGAGTCAATTCCGACTGTTCCATAAACCAACTTTTTGGCAAGCGTGACGTAGATATTACCCGGTCCTGTGATCACATCAACTTTAGGGATCGTTTCTGTCCCGTAAGCCAAAGCCGCGATTGCTTGTGCCCCCCCAACGCGATAAATCTCCTGAACACCTGCCTCCTGCGCTGCCACAAGCACCGCCGGATTAATCGCTTTACCCGGTCCTGGTGGCGTTACCATCACAATTCGCGGCACTTTCGCCACCTTGGCAGGGATAGCGTTCATCAGCACCGTACTCGGATAACAGGCGCGACCGCCAGGAACATAAAGTCCCGCACAGTCTACAGGTGTGTAACGCTTACCCAAGACCACCTCATCATCACCAAACTGTACCCAAGATTTTGGGACGCGCTGTCGATGAAATGCCTCAATTTGCTTTCTCGCCAATCCAATCGCATCCAGGAGTTCCTTGGACACCTGTTGGTAAGCGGCATCTAGTTCTGACCCACTGACCCGCAGTTGCTCAGGACTTAAGAGTTGTTGATCGAACTCTTCTGTGTAGTGCAGGAGCGCTTTGTCTCCCTGGCGCTTTACCGTCTGTAAGACTTCCCGCACCGTTGCTTCTTTATGAATAATCTGGTCTTGGGAAGTACGGTCACAGATGCGCCGTAATTCGATTTGTGCCTCAGCCTGCTGAGTAATGATTCGCAGCATGGAGTCGGAGTGCCCATCACTAGATATTAGCCGTATAAGACCAGGTTTAATAAGCCGCCTCGACGAGAGGAGCGTATCCTACCCAGACTCTCTCCTATAGCTTAACCTGGATTTTTCTGGGGTCGCGATCCTTTACAGACTAAAATACCGAACCTTTACATAATAGTGTTATATTAAGAAGTCTGGTATTTTGTTTATTATCGAAAGCAAGTTTTCCTTAAGGCTACTGTGGCGAATAACAAATCTGCAATCAAGCGTATAGAAATTGGCGAACGCAACCGAGTTCGCAATAAAACCTACAAGTCAGCGGTCAAAACCCTGATGAAAAACTACCTAAGTGCTGTAGAGGATTACGCACGTCAACCGAGTCCAGAAACGCTACAGGTAGCCCAAAGCCGGATGTCATTGGCTTACAGCAAGATTGACAAAGCTGTAAAACAGGGCGTTCTTCATCAGAACAACGGGGCGAGGAAGAAATCACGTTTAGCGAAAAGTCTTAAACGTGTAGCAAATAAACTCAACCCTCAAGCTGCCGAATCTGCTTCTTAGTGGAAAACAGGCGCTTAGGATCTTCAAGGGAGATTTCTAAGCAATTGGGTGTCAATCGGGCGAGAAAAGGGTTTACAGGAACCGCGAGCGCTTGCCCCCACAACTTCCGGTAAATAGAACAGAAGGCAAAGCTAATGCAGTTGATAGACACTCATGTTCATATCAACTTTAATGTCTTTCAATCAGATTTGGAAGCAATTGCAAAGCGCTGGCGTGAAGCTGGTGTAGTTAGGCTTGTGCATTCCTGTGTAGAACCGGAAGAAGTGGTTGGCATCAAAGCTATAGCCGATAAATATCCTGAACTCTCTTTTGCGGTAGGGTTACATCCTTTAGATGCCGAAAAATGGACCTCCCACATGGAGTCGCAGATTTTATCAGTGGCACGAGGGGATGCTAGGGTAGTGGCGATCGGGGAAACCGGGTTAGATTTTTTCAAAGCCGAGAATCAGCAACAGCAAAAAGCGGTCTTTGAAGCACAATTGGCGATCGCGTCTGAGTTAAATTTACCCGTGATTATCCACTGCCGTGATGCCTCAGAGGCAATGCGAGAGTTATTACAGGAGTATTGGGAGCGGCGAGGAGCAGTGCCAGGAGTAATGCACTGTTGGGCAGGCACACCTGAAGAAACCCAGTGGTTCTTGGATTTAGGGTTTTACATTAGCTTTAGTGGCATCGTCACCTTTAAAAACGC
>CADCTM010000128.1 GCA_902805485.1 uncultured Coleofasciculus sp.
TTCGTTTTAGATCCTCTTGCTTGATGACGATTCCCTATCCTCCTGTTTAGTGCCTGTTGATAGAACCCGATGCAGAATCAAGGCAAGACCGAAGCACAACCCCAAACCTCCCCAGTTTCCACAGATTCTAATCGGGCGTCGTCTAACAGTTCGTTAGGAATTCCCGCAAACGTAGGTATGGTCTTTCAACTAGCAGATGGCAGCATTCAAGCGTGTAATCCGCGTGCAGAGGAACTGTTAGGAGTCACGGTAGAACAAATGCAAGGCTGCACCTCGATAAACTGTCTGTGGCAAACTGTCCATGAAGATGGCTCTCCCTTTGGGGCTGAGACGCATCCGGCAATGGTGGCATTGCAAACAGGGCAGCTTTGCTCAGATGTAGTCATGGGCTTTAGTAAGCCAAACGGAGAATTGGTTTGGTTGAAGGTGAGCGCGAACCCCTTATTTCAAGCGAACGAATCGACTCCCTTTGCTGTTGTGACAACCTTCACTCAGTCACAAGCGCAGCCGTCACCCGCCCCTAAACTTGTCGAAAAGTCAACCTCGCAACAACTGTTAGCCACTCTCGAAAGCATTTCCGATGCGTTCTTTTCGTTAGATCAAGACTGGCGGTTTACCTATGTCAATCCCCAAATGACGCGATTGGTAAACCGATCCTCCCAGGAGTTGATTGGCAAAAACATTTGGGAAGAGTTTCCCGAAGCAGCGGGCGCTTTGTTTGAGCAGGAATATCGCCGTGCTGTGCAAGAGCGAGTTACGGTTAGCTTTGAAGCCTTTTACCCGCCGTTTAATGTTTGGTATGCCGTACGAGCGTATCCGATCGCATCAGGACTTGCTGTTTATTTCCAGGATGTCACCGAGCAAAAGAATGCTCAAGCCGCTATTTTGCAACAAGAGCAAACGGCGAGTGAGCGCCTCGCAGAAATTGAAGCGATCTACGCCACAGCCCTGGTTGGGCTTTGCTTTATTGACACCGAGCTGCGGTATGTCCGCATCAACGAACATATGGCTGAAATTGATGGAGTGTCAGTTGAAGAGCATCTTGGACGCACTTTGCGTGACGTTTTGCCAGAAATGGCAGATGATCTAGAGCCACTATATCGGCAACTGATTGAGACGGGTGAGCCGATAATCAATTTGGAAGTCAGCGGCACTAATCGCGCCCAGCCTGGAGTAATACGCGATTGGTTGGTTAGCTACTATCCCTTGAAAGGGGCTGATAACCGCGTGCAGGGCGTCAATGTGGTGGTGCAGGAAATTACTGAGCGCAAACGGCTCGAACAAGAACGAGAAAGGTTGTTAGCCGAAGCCGAAGCGGCACGAGAAGCCGCCGAGACAGCAAACCGGATTAAAGATGAATTTTTGGCAGTGCTGTCTCACGAATTGCGATCGCCTCTCAATCCGATTTTGGGCTGGTCGAAACTGCTGCAAACAGGCAGACTGAATGCAAGCAAAACCGCCGAGGCATTAAAAACAATCGAGCGCAACGCCAACCTACAATCTCAATTAATCGAAGACTTACTGGATGTGTCGCGGATATTGCAGGGTAAATTCAGCTTGAATATGGCTCCAGTAAGGCTTGAAACCACAATCGCGGCTGCCCTCGAAACGGTGCGACTTGCGGCGAAAGTCAAAGCCATTCAAATTCAAATCAGCTTAGAGCCAGAGGCTTTTCAGGTTTCAGGCGATGCTGGACGATTACAGCAAATTGTCTGGAATCTGTTATCCAACGCCGTTAAATTTACCCCTAAAGGTGGACGAGTCGAAGTTCAATTAGTGCGAGTTGATGACCACGCCCAGCTAAGGGTAATTGATACAGGCAAAGGTATCAGTCCGGACTTCTTACCGTATGTTTTTGAGCGTTTCCGGCAAGAAGATGGCGCCACGACGCGGAAATTTGGCGGATTAGGATTAGGATTGGCGATCGCGCGGCAACTTGTCGAACTCCACGGCGGCACGGTTTGGGCAGAAAGTGCAGGGGAAGATCAAGGGGCGATATTTACCGTGAGACTACCACTGCTGAAAGCTAATAAACAAACAAGTAATTGCGATCGCTCTTTGCCACCCACCATCGAGTCTTTACCCTTGGTGGGATTCAAGATTCTCGTTGTAGATGATGAAGCTGACTCACGGGATCTTATCGCTTTCGCCCTTGAACAAGCAGGTGCAGAAGTAATTGCCTTGTCATCAGCAATCGAAGTGCTGCAATTTTTTCAGCACACTCAAGCGGATCTCTTAGTTAGTGACATTGGAATGCCAGATATGGATGGTTATATGTTGCTGCGGCAGGTAAGAATGCTACCGCGACAAGACAAACAGATTCCTGCGATCGCTTTAACTGCCTATGCTGGAGAATATGACCAGAAGCAGGCAATAGCAGCAGGCTTTCGACAGCATATGTCTAAACCCGTTGATCCGGAAAAACTCGTAGAGGCGATCGCACAAGCCTTAACTTTGTCGGGGCAATCTCCTCACTAGAGCTAGGGCAGTGGTTGCCCCCTTTTACCTTAGGCGACCTTTGCTTTCCCCGGAAACCCTCTTGATTAAGGAGGACTCAGATTTCTGCTCCAGGGTTAAAAAAGGGACTGGGGGGTTGACTTTACACTCTTTTGTAAGGGGCATTCATCATCTCAAGTTCAGCAACGCCTATAAAAATTAGGGCTAACAACAGTCACTTAAAACCGCCGCTCATACTCCACAGCCGCCCGACTTTCCCCAGACAAATTCGTTGCCCCGCGCAACAGAAGGTCTTCATTTACCCGATAGCGTAAACTATACTCAAACGGTTGATCCGTAGTCAAAATCTTCTGTACAGAAACCGAGAAATTACGACTAATATCAACCCCAGCTTCAGCCGCTAACCCCAAAGTAGACGTGCGTTGTTTATCGTCGGTAATAATCGTCGGGAACAAGCGAAACTCAGTCAAACCCAAAGCATCACCAATAATATTTTGCACATTACCCAACAGAGCTGAACCCGCCAAATTCGCCAAACCAAGCGTACTATCTCCCCGCCCCAAAGTATCCACAAAACTGCCTCCTAACAGCGCCACAATTTCGGATTTACTGCGACCAGGGGTACTGGTCAATTCCAAATTATTTGCCAACTGACTGACTGGCCCATCAACCCTAGCCTGGATATCAACCGTCCGCACACTGCCAAGATTCGTCACTATGACATCACTAATTTCAGCCGATAAAGGATCTGTCGGCAAGCGTCGTTGGTTTGCTTCCGTTACTGACGCTCTTAAACGTACATCCAGAGTGGGGTCAAGTCCTTGATTCGGGAAAAACTTCGCCGTGCTTGGATAACCCCCCGCCAAGCGAAATTGAGTTGTAAAAAGATTCACTTGACCCCGCTTCAACTGAATCGTTCCCTCCGGTCTTAAATTATCCAAAGTACCATTAATCGTTAGCGTGCCGTCAGCCAGAAAATTCACAATCGGCGCCCGCGTGAGTTGGACACCCTTACCCAACGTCAACCGTAAGGCATCAAACTCGATCCGGCTAGAAGAATTTGTATCATCACCGCCACCAGCGCCACCAGCGTCACCAGCGTCACCAGCGCTACCACCCCCGGCAGGAGTCGCCGCTCTTTCTGCCAGCGATACCTGACCATTAAACAAATTAACTTGACCGCCAATTTTAGGCGCTAGCGTCGTGCCAGTAATTACAACATTCCCTTGAACGCGACCTGAATAAAGTCCTTTAAGATTGATTGGCAACTCTCCAATGTCTACCGTCAAGGAACTATTAGTAGACCCAGATGAGGAAAGCGGCAGGCTCCCCTGAGCAATAACATCACCCCCACTAAGCTGACCCCGTAGAGGGTTATTCGGCTCGATTTGGATACGGTCAAGGTCAAAAAGAACCCTACCTGAGACATTCGTCAACGGTTCCGGCAAGGCACTAGCTTGAAGTGTGGCATTGTCTACATCAGCAGTTCCTATCGCCACGAGCTGTGCAACTTTGTTCGTCGTTTGGTCGTAAATGCCGTTAATCTCAAGCTGCACATTCCCCTCACCATTTACCCAACTAACTTGACCGCCGCTGAGGAGATTTAATAGCGTCAGTCCCTCATTTTTGACATTGATATTGAGATTAAGTTTGTTATCGGTTGGTTCTACTACAGCCATCGGTAGCTTGTAGGGAATGCTACCGTTGAGGCTTGAAGATTCCACCCCCGCAATTTGAACAGTACTATCAAAATTGAGGCGAGCATTCACATAACTAAAACTTCCCTGAACCTTCTCAATTTGTGTCTGGTTCGGGTCAGGAGCAATAATCACTTCGCCCCTCGCTAGCGGATTGTTAATACTACCAGAAAGGGTGGCAGTGGCATTTAACAAACCCGTGAACCCAACAAACGCCGACGGGAGATTTGGCACTTTTTGGAGAACTGCTTGCAGTTGGTCGATGGGAAGATTACGCAACTGGAGCTGACCGGATTGTGCCTCGCCGCCAATCGTTCCAGAGTAGGCAATATAGCGATCGCCTGACTGGATACGTAACGGCAGCAGAGTCAGGATGCCATTTTGGAAACTGCCATCACCAATCACACTTATTTGGTCAACTTTATAGGTATCCAATTCCCAGTTTTGACCCTCAATATTTACATTGGCACTAATGCCAGAGGCTAAAGAACCATTGAGCTTAATTAGTCCTGTAAAGCTGCCTTTGAGCTTATCAATGTCGGGTAACGGAGATGCGGCTAAAGCTTGCTCACTCTGTTGTTCGAGTGCTTTAATTTCTGAAAGACGCTGGAGCTGAGTTTGCAGCGATTCATTTTGCAAGTTCACAGGCACGACAAGCGTATCAAGGGGAACGCCAAAGCTTCGACTATTTGTTGTCACGCCAATCAGTTGGAATGATTGTAGTGCCGCGAGGACGACGGCGAGTTCTCCCTGCTTAACTTCAAGCTGAACATTTTGGAATTGCGGTCCCGTGGAGGTTCGGCCAATTCTTCCTGAAAGGAAGTATCGACTATTGCCAACTGCGGCAGCGCCTCTTGCCTGAGCAAAAATTGGGCCATTGAGTTCGATATTATTGAGAGCAACCTCAAAAGTACTAAGATTGATGTCCAGACCGCCAGAGATATTTCCCGAAAGCGGTTGAGTTGCGATCGCGGCAGGCACTGTTCCCAATTCTTTAAGCAGTGCAATGGGGAAATTTTCTGTTGTCACCCGCAACAAATCACCTTGTCGATCTCCGATCGCGATCGCTTCACCCCGCTTGATCCGAAACGCCACGGGTTGATAATTAGGCGTTAGTGCGACATAAATCTGGTCACTATTGCCATTTAAATTCAGCGTTAGCTGTTGTCCTGGTACAGTCGTCACATTCCCAGCAAGGGGTGATTCAAACTTCAAACCAGCGACGGCAAAATCCCGCAAGGCAACAGTTCCATTCACATTCGGTGCCGAAACTGTCCCCGCAATACTACCGTTAAAATCTGCTCGTCCGGCAACATTTGTCGTATTTGGCAGTGTCGCTGCTAGCTGTTGCAAGTTCAAGTCATCCGCTTGAACATTGAGGGCAAAAGAATTTATTGCCTGTAAACCTTGATTTGCCAGGTTGACATTAACCACACCATTGGCACTAAATCTATCCGCCGTTGCTTGTTGGATTTGTAACTGCTGACCATTCCAGGTAATATCGGCAGTAAGCGATCGGTCAATTAAAGCAATCCCTTCACTAAAATTCACTCGCCCACCCGCTTGGATTGCCGTCGGTGAGAGTGCCGTCAGAGAACCGGAAACATTTAAGCTCCCTCCTAAACGTCCGCGCAACTGGGGAGAAAACCCTGCCAGCTTGACGCCTTGGGGTTCCACAACTGCCTGAAAGCGACCATCCGCCAGTTGCACGTTATTAAGATTTACCGTTCCCTCGCCAACGCTTAAGCGTCCCGAACCGCTACCCTGAATCGTAGCAGGACTCAAGGATGCTAAAGAACCCGCAAGATTAAATGTGCCAGATATTGGTCCATTAAGCTGGGATGGCACGGGTGCAAGACGCCCTAACTCTACTGAGGATGCCTCTACTTGCGCCGTAAAACGACCATCGGCAATTTGGATATTATTAGCATTAACCGTTCCACCCCCAACGCTTAAGCGTCCCGAACCGCTACCCTGAATCGTAGAAGGACTTAAGGATGCCAAAGCACCGGATAAATTAAACGTGCCAGAAACCGGACTATTAAGCTGAGGTGGTACGGGTGCAAGACGTCCTAACTGTACTGAGGATGCCTGAACTTTTGCCGTAAATCGACCATCCGCCAGTTGCACGTCATTAATATTAACCGTTCCCCCAGCAATATTTAGACTCCCCGAACCACTGCCGCGTATCGTTGCAGGACTCAAAGACGCCAAATCGCCCGCTAAATTAAATGTGCCAGAAACCGGACTATTAAGCTGAGGTGGCACGGGTGCAAGACGCCCTAACTGTACTGAGGATGCCCGAATTTTTGCCGTAAATCGACCATCCGCCAGTTGCACGTCATTAATATTGACCGTTCCCCCGGCAATATTTAGACTCCCCGAACCACTGCCGCGTATCGTTGCAGGACTGAAGGACGTAAGAGCGCCAGATACATTAAAGTTAGCAGAGAGGGGACTATTAAGCTGGGCTGGTACGGTGGCAAGACGATTTAACTGGACGCCGGATGCTTGAACTTGGGCGGTGAAGCGACCATTTCCCAGTTGGATATTATTAGCATTAACGGTTCCCCCGGCAACGTTTAAACGCCCCGAACCACTACCTTGAATTGTGTTAGGGCTTAAGGACGCTAAATTGCCAGCTAAATTAAAGTTCCCAGAAAGTGGTCCATTGAGTTGTGCCGGTACAGAGGCAAGACGATTTAATTGGACGCCGGATGCCTGAACTTGTGCCGTAAAGCGCCCTCCTGCCACTTGGACATTAGTTGCCTTGACGCTACCACCTGCGAGGTTCAAGTCTGCTGATCCGGTGGCACGATAGTTTTGCGGGTTGGCGAGGGAGGTAACAATTTGGGTTCTGCCGGAAACTAAACCGAGGGGAATGGGTAGGTTAAGTTTATAAATTTTAGCGATCGCATCTCCAGGAACCTTGCTTGCTTGGACATCAAATTGGGCGCCCCCTTGAGGACCGAGTTGGACATTCCCCGCTCCTCTCACCACCCCGCCTACCGTTGGCGTTGCCACTATGTTATTAATCGCTATTTTTGAATCAACTAACTGGAAAATGGCACTGACATCTTGAAAGTTCAAGCGGTCAACTTGGGTAACTTTAGTCGTCTTTACTTGTCCTGAAATCACCGGTTTAGCGATCGACCCTGTTACCTGGAGGGCTGTTTGCACCTCTGCCAAGACGGGTATCGGCAATTTTGGGAAATTAAAAGCCTGTAAGATTTTGGGCAGGGCGACGGCTTGGGTCTGTGCCGATAAATTAATATCTGACTGCGTATCAATGTACCCATTGGCAAGTGCTGGGATTTGACCAAACAGCGTGGTAACTTTTTCTAGTCGAACTTGAGTGCCTTGAAAGCGTAGTTGACCATTGGTTTGGGCAAAGGGTTGCTGTAGTTGAGGCAGTCGCGCCGTCACGTTGTTGAGGGTTGCCGTTCCCGAAAACTCTAAGGGTCGGTTTGGCAGGATTTTGAGTTCCAAATTCCCATCAACTTGACCCGCTTGCAGCAACAAGGGTAACTGAATTAATCGACCGAGTTCGCCAGCATCGATTTTACTTCCTGATACGACTAAGTTTGTCTGTCCGACATCAGGGCGACTTTCCCCCTTAATCGTAAAATCTCCCGCTTTCACTAAAGACCCAAGCGTTTCAAACTGAATCAACTTGTTGTTATTCAGAAAGCGACTTGTGCCACTGGTAAGCGTCAAGAAGATGGGCTTTTTGGAATTTCCGGCAGCGCCTCTGGGGACTAATTCAACGTCTGCATCCCGAAGGTTAAGCGATTGTAGTTTTACATCAATTGAACCTTTGGCTAGTGTCTTGATTCTTGTGGAAATCCACTCTCCCTCTGGATTTTGTTCCAGGTATACCTTTGGTTTGATTAGGGTGACATCTAGTTCTAGCCGACGGTTGAGCAGGAGTGGCAATAACTTATAGGTTACATCGACATTTTGGACAGATGCGCGATCGCGATCCGTGGCAGTTGCGGCTAATTCTGTTCTAGCAAACCGTAACCCATTTAGGGATAAGCTTTCGACTTTCCCCATCCGCACAGGACGACTGAGCATTTTCGCTAGCGTATCCTGAACTAAGGGGGCTAATTGCTGATAGACAAAAAACCATGTCCAGACTGATGCACCTGCAATTCCGGTTAATAAGAGGAAACTGACAATCAGCGCCAAGCGACGCCGCCTAGGTCGTAAACTTCTAGTAGAAGCCTTTGTTGGTTTTTTCTCTGAAGTCGGTTCTGGTTTGTTGCCTGGATTAGGGGCTTTTTTCATCTTATTCTCGGTGAAAGCACCATGCACTTCAGATGGCGTCACTGCCGTAACCTATCCTACCCGTTTAGGATTGCTACAGGCTTGGGAGGTCAGCCAGACTTCAGTCAGGTCATTAATATTGATATACAATAAGCGCAACTTAGTGGCATACGTAGCTGTTAAGGCAGATATTTTGATTTTTGTTCTCTTGCGTTTAGAATTGCCGAGACAAAAGTTAGGAACTTGACCTAGGAGTTTGTGATTGCCGATTGCCTCAAGCCGGATGTTAGAAGACTCGCACTGATGTCTTGTAGGAGTCAAACTAAAATTCCCAATGTGGGCGGTTGCGCTGGTTTCGCGTGACACAAATCTCAAATTGGTGAATTTCCTATGCGCCTTTAAGAACTAGATTGTTCTTTCTGACGCTGATAAGAGTGTAGAGAGTTCCCTGATCTGAGCAATGTTACAGATGCCCCTGATTTTATAACTCAGACTCACTGTTTTGTTTATTACCGACAGTTTATTTAATGCCTCAGGATGCTTTTTCTAATAACTTATGGGCAGTCGTCAGTTGAAATTCTTCCCACTGCCCTAGTGCTACGCCTCAAAACCTTGACCACGTTGATTAGTGTGAGTCTTTCTCAAAACGCGATTCCATTTTTTTCTGCAACAACTGCTTTGCCTTGAGGACTTCTGACTCACTGGTATAGTACTGCTGATAGTGATAGTAAGAACTGGTTGTATAGCCTTTAACGCCATTAGCTACCACACCTAAGATTGAAGTGCTGGCTAGTTTCAGGCTATCTAAGGCTTGCATGAGGATCGAGCGGTCTGTTCTGCCTAAGCCTACCACCACGATAACCCCATCGGTTTGAGGTGCCAAAATTTTGCCATCGGCAAGTCCTAATACAGGTGGAGTGTCATAAATCACCAAGTCAAAAACCGCATGAAACTGTTCCATTAAATACTGCATTTTCTTGGAACTCAAGAGGCGAGTCGGATCGGGCGGCTGTTGACCGGCGGTTAATACATACAGATGATCCCACATCGGCAGCCGTTGGATCGCTTGTTTAGCCGTGAGTCCGGTCGCAATGACATTACTCAAGCCATCCTGGTTATTAAGACCCAAGATATGATGCACCTGAGGGCGGCGGAGGTCAGCATCGACCAGGAGTACACGCTGACCCATTGCGGCGGCGGCTTGAGCTAGATGGACGGCAACGGTGGATTTTCCATCACCGGGTGTTCCGGAACTAATAACAATTGAGTGAATCGGTGTATCGCTGCCCAGAAAGCGAATATTGGTATGCAAAGAGCGGAACGCTTCTAGGAAGGGAGAGGCTTTATACCATTGGGGCGTATGGCGATTTTTTTTGTTAGTTGGCGACTCTTGGGAAGGCATTCTTTCGGCAAGAGTTGCCACGGGTGTGATTTGTTTTAGTTGTTTGTGATAGGGGATAATGCCCAACAGTGGCAGTTTGGACTGGTCTTTGAGTTCATCGGGCGAGTGGAATACATTATCTAAACGCTCGACCAAAAAGGCGGTTGCTGTGCCGAGTAACAGACCTATGATCCCGCCCAAAAGAATGTTCCGTTCGGTATTCGGTGAAACGGGATCTTCGGGCTTTTTCGGTTTCAAAATAATCTGCCAGGGAAGTGCCTTTTGAGCGGCTTCTATTTCGAGGTTTTCTCGAACAGCAAGAAAACGATTTAGGCTTTCGGTTGCGACATTAAGTTCCCGCTGAAAATCGGTGTACTGACGAGCAATGACTGGCAGTTGTTTGACTTGTTGGTTGAGGCTGCGTTCTGCCTGAGCGATCGCATTTTGTCGTACTTGCAAAACTTGGATTTGGTTGGTCGCATCCACCAGTTGCTTGGTCATTTCCAAGCGAATTGTACT
Source organism: uncultured Coleofasciculus sp. (assembly GCA_902805485.1). Lineage (GTDB taxonomy): Bacteria > Cyanobacteriota > Cyanobacteriia > Cyanobacteriales > Coleofasciculaceae > CADCTM01. Next base: position 10,324 of record CADCTM010000128.1, read on the forward strand.
GGGTGAATCTTGCTTAACTCCAGAGGCTTCTAGAGTTGTCCCCAGTACCTTCTGAGATTCTTGTTGAAGCAAAGGTATGATATTGCGCTGTTGCTCGCGCAAAGCCTGAATGGTGGGGCTATCTTCTGTAAATCGCGCTGACTCTTTGGCGATTTTGGCTTCAACTTCTTGGAGCTGGTTGAGTAACTGTTGATAGCGGGGGGCTTCACTGAGCATTGTTGTGGAGATCGCCTCATTTGGCGATGAACCCAGTTGCGAGGAAAGGGTTGTATATAGCGATCGCGCTTCTCTAAGCTTGACCTGAGTATCCAATTGCTGCTGATCAATGGCGCTTACACGATTCGCCAGTTGCTGCCCTTGACTTTCTGGGTCAAGAATATTATTGAATTGGCGAAATCCTTGCAGTTGTCCTTGGAGTTTGTCTACACGATCGCGGAGTTGTGGCAACTGACTATCTACAAACGAAATGCCCTGTCTCAAATTCGTTTGTCGAGCTTGGAGCGAATAGCGGAGATAACCTCTCGCTACTTGATGTAGAACAAACTTAACTTTATCCGGGTCGGTATCGCGGTAGCGGACTTCGAGAATTTTGGTTTGCTCTAAGCGGTTAATGACAAGCTGACCGCTATTAATCAGAGAATCGTAGCTAATATCTTTGTACTTATTATCAATTTCTTCAACAATTGGTGCCATTAAATTCGCACTACGAAGCACCTGGATTTGCGTATCGTAATCGAGACCTGAACCGGGGGTTGCGTTACTGTTGACCCCGTTAACTTGTGTCAGTCTGTTTAAGTTTCCTTCTTCCGTAACCGGTTCAACCAGTAACTGAAACTTCCCTTCGTATTTTGGCGTCTGACTTAATGTCCAAAAAGCGAGTGCGGATGTTGTGGCGATTGCGATTCCGGCAATTATCCACCCACGACGCCGTACCACTGTCAAGAGCTGCCGTAGATTTAGATCTTCCTGGGGCGCTTCCGGACGTTGAGACTTGTCGAAGAGCGGTAATGGCGGCAAGTGTTTACCATTTTCCCTCTGCGATAACGGCTGTTGAAAATTGCCCATCTCCATTGTGCCCCCTCGTCTGGTTTGTTAATTGACTGCCAGAACAAAGCTGTGCGCTTAGTCTTTTTGTTGCATCTTATGAACAGAATAGTATACAGAAACTTGGAAGGTTGCAAATTTCAATCGTACTTAAGGCTAAACAGGGGACTGGGTTACTCCACTGTTTTGAGGTCGGCTCTGGTAGACAAGGAGAACTAAATCCCCTTGTCTTCTCAATTACCGATTCTAATTGCCGCCTAAAGTTCTAAAGATGCTGAATATGTTGAGAAAGCTGCCAACAGGATTAAGCACAGTTCCCAAAGTATCGCCAATTGAAGCGAGGGTAGAGCGCCTGACCACAACAACATCGTTATTGCGGAGGGTAGGATTGCCTTGTTCATTAATTCCCTGAGCTAAATCTACATCAACCTCCCGTTTTTCAACAGAACCATTTGGGTTGAGGCGAATCAGATCAACTGAACGCTTCCGGGAGCGAGTATTAAAGCCACCCGCCGCCAGTACCGCTTGATTCAAGGGAGTGTTAGGTGGCACAGGGATGGCACCCGGACGACTGACTTCTCCGACCACATTCACGACAATTGTGTTGGGCGAAAAGCTTGCCCCAGCTAATTGAGGCGCCTCTCCTGGGTCAAAAGCGGTTGCCGTGGGAACTGTAATCGTGTCTCCTTCTTGGAGGATGACATCTTGAGAGACATCACCCGCGCGCAAAAGATCCCAAAGATTGACATTAATCGCTCGTGGTTCGCCGGATCGGGTTGTCCGCCGGATCGTAATTTCTCGAACATTAGCCAGGGCGGTAATGCCACCCGCAACTTGAATCGCTTTCGTAACCGTGGGCAGTCCACCTGTAGCGCCACCTGCGTTTACTCCGGTCACAGCACCAGTTACAGCACCAGTTGCTCCACCTGTTCCTTCGCCACCGCCGGTGATGGAATAAGGTCCGGGACGGGAGACTTCGCCGACGATCGCAATATTAATCGGTTTAATCTCTTTAGAAGCAAAGCTGGCATCTGCTAGTTGACGAGTTTCGCCGGGATTTACTGTCCTAACGGGATCGATAATAACGGTGTCTCCGTCTCGGAGGGGAATATCTTGGGCGAGGTTCCCGCGTTGGATTAAATCCCAAAGGTTGACGTTGTAGCTTTGTGTCTGGTTGCTCGCGCCGATGCGACGGCGAATTATTACATTGCGAACGTCGGCTGTCTGAGTAATGCCGCCGGCGAGGGTAATAGCTTGGGTGACTGTGGGAGATGCGCCGCTAGCCGTCCCAGGAGCAATGCCAGTGCCAGGAGTAACGGTATAGGTTCCCGGACGATTAACTTCACCCGCAACCGCCAGGGTGATAGGGCGGGCTGCAATTAGACTGATGGTGACAAAGGGGCGTCTGACGTAGCGAGCATATTTAGCGGAAATAATCTCAGTGGCGCGTGCCAGTGTTAACCCTCGAACCGGTGTCCTGCCAACAACAGGTAAGTTGAGGCTGCCATCAACTAGAACGGAAAACTCGCCGCTGTATTCTGGGACATCAAAAACATCGATTTTTAAGCGATCGCCCGAACCCAGGGTATACTCCTCATCGGAAACGGAAAGGGGTGGTGCCGCTGGGTTCGATTGGGTGGGAAACCTGTATGCCGGTCCTGGGGGAAGTGCAGGCGGCGACGGGGGAATCGTATTACCCGGAATTGGGGCAACCGGGACTGGCACCGTATTAACCTGGCTTGGGGCAACTGGTACAGGTGGGTCCGGCAAAGTATTCCCGCGACTGGGTGTTGTCGGGGAAAAAGTCGGAACTTGGGCGAAAGCAGAAGTCGGTATGGCAACCGCAACAACAGCGAGCAAGCTAAAGTATGCGATCGATTGATTGATCGGTGTTCTTAAACCACTACCCGTCATACCATTGAGACCAAAAATCTTAATACGTCTTGTTGCAATCACTTCAAATAGTATCCATTACAGAAATTTTGACTCTCTATACAAAGTCACGCTCTTTTTGGAGAAAGTTCCAGAAGATATATTGATGATATAAAGTTCACTCTTTCTCGTGTACCTTTGAGGTATTAACTCAACTTCGGGAGAGTCGTAAAGGTGATGAGGACAGGCAGATGCAGGGGTCGTTTCTATCAAGTTGGCATAAATATGCGCCACGGAGGATATATTTTAATCAGCTCAATCTTGAGCAGTTCTATGCTATCCGCTACGGTGGGGGTTGCCAATCCCGTAACCCAAAATCCACCTCAAACGACTGCTAATGCAAATTATGGGGGTTCATTAGGTCAGTCTCTCCTGAAGACGATGCTGGGAGGCGGCACGGCTAGTCCCCAAAACCCTAGCACAGGCATTGCACCCGCTCCAAGCAATAACCCAGCAATGGGAGTGCTACAGCCTACCGGAACGGCGGCACAACTTGCTCAAGGTGGTGTGACCTTTCCTGATATTCAAGGTAACTGGGCAAGAAGTTTTATTGAAGCCTTGGCAGCGCGGGGCGTGATAAAAGGGTTTCCCGATGGAACGTTTCGACCGGATGAGCCGGTGACACGGGTTCAGTTTGCGGCAATGATTCGTCAGGCGTTCCCAAGAGCGCAAAAACGCGCTGCAACACAGTTTGTCGATGTCCCTGGTACGTTTTGGGGGTATGACGCCATTCAAGCGGCTTATCGCACGGGTTTTCTAGAAGGCTACCCCAATAATATTTTCCTGCCTGGGCAAAATATCCCCCGCGTTCAAGTTTTGGTTTCTTTAGCCACAGGGTTGGAGCTGTCTCCACCGACGCAAGTGGCAACGGTTTTAAATACAAACTTTCGAGATGCGGCACAAATTCCTGAGTTTGCTCGTGATCAAGTGGCATCGGCAGCGACGAATCAGTTGGTGGTCAATTATCCGAATGTCGCTTTATTAAATCCGAATCAGGTGGCAACCCGTGCCGATGTGGCGGCGTTTATTTACCAAGCTTTAGTTAAAAATGGCACTTTACCGCCGTTAGGACCGACAGATGTGGCGTCTCGCTATATTATCGGCTATCAACCACCGATCGCCCAAGCGCCCCAACCGGATCAACTAACTGCCCTCCGGCAACAGTATCGACTGCCCGAACCGCCAATTGTTGAACAACTACGGCGGATTTTTGGCGGAGGTTCTAGTATTGGGACGCCAACAGCATTTGGCGCTCAAGGAGGCGATGTTTTTGTCGGCGGAACTTATCAAGAACGGACTCGCTTTTCAAATATTGATGATGGTGCTGTGGCATTGGGTTTTGGTCTGGGGGATGCTCGGCGCTTGGTTGCTTTAGAAACAACTGCCACTTCGTTTTCTACTTTCCGGCAAGGCTTTTTTGAAAATGGCGGCATTAGTTTTAAGCTGCACCGTACGTTCCCAGGTGATGTTGCCGTTGCCTTCGGGGTTGAAAATGCGATCGACTGGGGAAATCCGGATGCTGGGAAAAGTGTGTACGGCGTTGCGACTAAGGTGTTTCGCTTGCGGGAAGACCAATCTGCACCTTTGAGTCGGGTGACGGCTTCGATTGGACTCGGCGGCGGTCGTTTCCGTTCGGAAAGTGCAATTAATCGGGGAGATGAAGACCCGAATGTGTTTGGCAGTCTTGGTGTCCAAGTCGCTCAACCGATTAGTTTGATTGGCGAGTGGACGGGTCAAAATTTGAATTTGGGTGCCTCGATTACGCCGTTTCCTGGTGTGCCGTTGGTGATTACGCCAGCAGCGGCTGATGTAACGGGGAATTCGGGCGATGGGGTAAGGTTTATTTTGGGTGTCGGTTACGGGATTTCGTTCTAATTTATCGAGAAGTGAAGGTGAGTAATGAAGATTAAGTTTCCTTTACAGTTTGGATTGGGTTTGGCGATCGCAATTTGTGCTGTTTCTGGAATACCCCAAGCACAGGCGCAGTCGGGCAATTTTTCTGATGTTACGGGCAATATTATTACCACGAGTGATATTGTTGGCGGTTTTTCGCCCGGTGGCGATCGGATTGTCCGGTTAGCATTCAGAACGGCTGCGATCGCGAATGCGGTTAATAATGCCGCGAGCGGCGTGAATCAGCAACTGGCTACCAGAAACCTCCCGATTGTTGCTAATGGTGCGCTGACAGCGATTCCTGCCTCCGTTCAGGAATCTGTAGCATGCGCCTGTACAGGTCGTGGTAATGCTGGGGCTTGTGTGACTCAGATTGAGCAGGGGCTGGTTAACGGGGGTGCAAATCCACGGCTTGCCCGGAACCTAGCATTAAGCCTTGATCGGCTGACGGCTAATGGTCAGGTGGAGCCGGCACGATTAGTGGGTTTAGTTCGTGCTTATAATGCCTTGATTAATAACAGTAGCGCCCAGTTTTTAAGCAACCCTCCCGAGCAATTACGGGCGGTTCAATCGGTATTGTCTATATTGTTGAATGCGGCTTATGGCCGGGCTTAGTATCCGGCTTTTGTCTTTGTTAGAAAACTTCTTGATTAGCTAAAAACTTGGTTAATCAGGAAGACATTCATACATTGAACCAACCCAGCAGGAATGCATCTACTTGACTTATTCTCGAAAATTTTGTTCCCAGCAAAATGACGTATATTTTTCAACTTTTCCAATAGACAAAATTAGTTTAATCGTGTAATAAATCATTAGTTTTAATAAAATCGCTTTTTCTTTGTTTACCAAATAATCAATATTAAAAGATTTGA
>CADCTM010000129.1 GCA_902805485.1 uncultured Coleofasciculus sp.
TAGCCAGCGGTTGCAGGGAAAGTGATCGCTCTTTGTGGACTGGAATCGATCGGCTCTCAAGTAGAAGTAGCAGGGAAAAAATTTTCTGTAATATGCTCGTAAGTCAAGACTTGGTTGGTTATACTCTTGGAGGAAAAAGTGTTCTCTGGTGTGACTTCTGTGAATAAAAGGTTCTTGACTCTATCTAGTAGCGTTGTTTTGACCGCCGCCAATTTAGTGCTTGTGACAACTTCATCTCTGGCGACTCAGATTGAGCCTGCCAGTCAACAAGAACTCAGCCAAATTCCAACGCAACAACCAATATTAATAGTGAAATACAAGTGAGCCAGAATACCCCAGTTAGCTTCAGTGATATCTCGTCAAGCTACTGGGCAAGAGATTTTATTACTCAACTGGCAGCACGCGACATCATTGCTGGGTTTCCTGATGGTCGGTTTCGACCCAATGAGCCTGTGACACGGGCACAATTTGCCGCCATGATTCGTAAGGCGTTTAACAAAAATAAAGTTCGTAATGCCATTAGTTTCCGGGATATCTCGTCCAATTACTGGGCTTCTAGTCACATCCGGGAAGCCTATGAGATGGGGTTTTTAGATAATGTTTCCGGGGATGAATTTAGCCCCAACCGTCGTCTGTCTCGGCAAGACATCTTAGTGGCACTGACAAAAGGATTGGATTACTCATTGAGTGGCTCTAGCGAATCCATTTTGCAGCTCTACAGTGATGTGGCGACAATCCCTAGTGAAGTCCGCAGTGTTGTTGCTGCTGCCACTCAGCGGGGTCTGGTGGTGAGCTATCCCAATACCAAGTCTCTGAATTTGAATGCTGTAGCCACTCGTGCAGAAGTGGCAGCGTTTATCCATCAGGCTCTAGTTAGCACGGGGCAAGCCAGCGCAATTACCTCTCCCTATGTCATTGGCTCAACTCTTGCCAGTAACCAAACCGAGGTAACTACTCAGACCACGACCAGTGGTCGTGTCACTCAAACTGGAGGCACTACCAATACAAGAACTGAGACGGGAAGCTCTACCAATACAACAACTCAAACTACAGGCTCTGACAATACAACAACTCAAACTACAGGCTCTGACAATACAACAACTCAAACTACAGGAGGTTCTGGCAGCTCCGTAACCCTGACCAACGGATATAAAGTCAGTTTTTTAGGGGTGACCTATAATGACAGCGCGAATACTTCTACCTGGCGTTACTATGTCGAGGAGTTGCCAGAGGCTCAAGACTTGAGTAACTGGGTGCTGGAAGTTCCGAGTTGCACCCGCGTTGTGAGTGCTTCACCTAAAGGGGAAATTGTCAATCCTGACCCCAACGCGAAATTGAGTGGCATCAAATGGCAGCCAGGAGGGGGTTTTGAGCAGGGAGAATTCTCAGTTACCCTCGAAGGGAAATGGACAGTTGGCAGTATTAATGTAGCAGTCAAGGGTCCGGATGTTGCATCGGGAGTCGTTGGTGGATGTAGTTGCACGAAACGGTAGAAGTAGGTAGCTACTACTCTCTCCCAAAAAGGTTTTTTGTCTGTAGCAAAAACCTACGGGAAAATTAGAAAGGGGTCTAATTTTTCTGGAATAAAAATCAGATCTGATGGGAGAAATGGGAGATCGCAGAGATCTGAAGATGTCTCAAACTTGAGACATCTTGCTCTAGATCTAGGTCGGCGAGCACATTCCAGAAACCTCATAGGGAGGGATGTTGAGATGTTTCAAGATTTGAGGCTAGACGGTTATAGGAGAGGTGATAGGGGTTTACTCAGTGGATGCTTATATCTAACTGCCTTTGTTACCTTTGCCACCTTCACCGCCCTCACCACCTTCGCCGCCTTCGCCACCTTCAATCACTCCAGTCCCTTCTTGACCAGCTTTGCCGCCTGGAGTCTGTCCAGTTCCTTCTTGACCAGCTTCACCGCCTTCACCACCTTCAACCGTTTCAGCCCCCGGAGTTGGAGTTTTTTCGGTTTGTTCGCCACCTTCACCAGCATTACACGCACCGATGCCAGCGACTAAGCCAAGCGATAACAACACGGCAATAGATTTTGATCGCATTCTTGTATCCCTATATATCGTCAACACACTAAAGAAGCACTAGCTACATTAACTGTTGCTAGCTTTTATCAACTATAAAGTTAAAGTAACAACTTGAGCTATCCAGCGAGGAAAAGGTAGAATTGTTCGCCACAGCCAAGCTTACTCATAGGCTTTACTATCTGAACTCAACCTAAAGGTTGTTTGTTGCTAGGGGTTCCCACGATGATTCTTTCCGTCCCCAACGTCCTTACCCCAGAGGAGTTGCACGTTATTACGTCCCGTCTCAATGAAACTGACTTTGTAGACGGCAAAACTACCGCAGGCTGGCACGCCAAAGTTGTCAAACACAATTTTCAACTCAAGAGTGAGGCTACCTATGCCAACGATTTCAAGGACTTAGTCAAGGCTGCCCTAAAACGCCATCTTGTATTCCAGATGGCAGTTATGCCGAGAGTCATTCACTCAATGTTATTTAGCCGCTACGAAGCAGGTATGTCCTACGGCAGACACATTGATAACGCATTAATGGGCAATCAAGATTTTCTGCGCTCTGATGTTTCTCTCACCTTATTTCTGAGTCCACCCTCTACCTATGAGGGGGGTGAGTTAGTGATTGAAAGCACGGACGCTGAACAGGCATACAAGCTCGAAGCTGGTTCAGTGATTGTTTACCCATCCTCCACTTTGCATCGCGTGGAGCCTGTGACTGAAGGTGTTAGGTTGGTTGCCGTAGCTTGGGTTCAGAGCTTAGTACGAGAACCAAGCCAACGAGAGATTTTATTCGATTTAGACACGGTTCGTCGAGCAATTTTTACCAAAGAAGGTAAGACGATCGAGTTTGACTTAATCTCGAAAAGCCATGCGAATTTGCTACGAAAGTGGACTGAGTGAAAGGCGCTCTTGACAAAGCTGACAAAGTTCAGATACTTTCAAAAAGTTATGGGAACAATTAAGAAATAGTTGCATTAAGTTGAAACATTATCCTAACTTGAGGATTCATATCAACAGCATTTCGATGAGAGTGTATTAAATCATGAAACTGACGCGACGCAGTTTAGTATCAACCCTGACAGGGTTGGCTGTATTAATAGCGGCGGGATGTTCTCCTCAATCAAAGAAGGGAACAGGAGCCGAAACTGCTAACGATGATAAAGTTGTCAGCGTCTACTCGTCTCGTCATTACAATACTGATGAGGAACTGTACGACAAATTTACATCGAAAACTGGTATCAAAGTTAAGCTGCTCGAGGGGGATGCCGACCAACTAATTGAGCGGATTAAAACTGAAGGCAAGAACAGTCCAGCCGATGTGTTTATCACCGTTGATGCTGGTCGTCTCTGGCGGGCAGAGGAAGAAAAATTATTTCAGCCTGTCTCTTCTTCGGTATTAAAAACAGCCGTTCCAGAGAACCTGCGCCATCCAGATGGGCTGTGGTTTGGCTTGACCAAGCGGGCGAGAGTGATTATCTATAACAAGGATGCCGTCAAGCCGTTAGAGTTGTCTACTTATGAAGCTCTAGCAGAACCCAAGTGGAAAGGGCGCGTCTGTATCCGCAGTTCCAATAACATCTATAACCAGTCTCTTTTAGGCTCAATGGTGGAATCGGAGGGAGTAGAGAAAACCGAAAAGTGGGCTAAAGGTCTGGTGAGCAATTTGGCACGCAAGCCTGAAGGAGGGGATATCGAACAGATTGCAGCGGTAGCTAAGGGAGTGTGTGATGTGGCAATTGTCAACCACTACTACTGGGCACGCATTGCTAAATCAGACGATGCACAAGATAAAGCAGCCATTGCCAATACGGGTGTTTTCTTCCCTAACCAGGAGGGACGTGGTACTCACGTTAACATCAGTGGTGCTGGTGTTGTCGCCACGGCACCGCACTCAAAAAACGCTGTTGCTTTTCTGGAATATTTGGCTAGCCCAGAAGCCCAGAAAATTTTTGCGGAAGGGAATAACGAGTACCCTGTCGTCGAAGGCGTACAAGTGGAACCTATAGTTGCTCAACTGGGTAAGTTTAAAGTTGATTCTGTGAACGTCGCCGCCTATGGTCGCAATAATTCAGATGTTATCAAAATCGTCAATCGCGCGGGCTGGAAGTAGTTGAATTAGAGACTTAGCCCTCAATCCTCTACTGTTGTGCTTGTTAGTGAGAATATCTCCCTCTTTGAAAATTTTTGCCATTTCTGAATTTTAGAGCTTTTGTATATCAAGCGATCGTCTGGTTACTGGTTATTGGTCACTAGTCTTTAGTCGATAGGAATTTAGGGAAGCGATCACATTTCTGATTAAGCAACTGTCCAGAATAGACATTCCTGTCTATTCTGGACAGCAGTTACTGGGAGCTAGCGCACGAGATCGCCCGTTCCGGTCTGGAAGCGATTACTTTATTAGGGTAGTCAAGTCGAGCACCTACTCAGTCTTTAGGTAACGTCACCCCCTGTAATAGCTTTAAAGCTATTACAGGGGGTGACGTTACTTTTAAAATCCTCGAAACTCTACCCCATCAGCATTTCA
>CADCTM010000130.1 GCA_902805485.1 uncultured Coleofasciculus sp.
GAACTGATACGGGCGTTCACCGATATTAGCAATTTGACACCAATCCCCTGCTGCCCGAACCACATAGTCGGAAACATTAATTTGCGAGGCGAAATTGTCACCTTAGTCGATATTCGGAATGTTTTAAATCTTCCCCCCACCCCGGTTAGTGTTGGCTCTAAGGCAGTGGTAGTTCAGGTTGACGATACTGTTGCTGGATTGCCCGTAGATCAAGTATTAGAGATGGTTGAGCTGAACTCTGCTGACATGATACCGTTATCCGGAATTCTGTCCGAGTTTGGCGAGCAATACATCCGAGGAACTGCTCTTTTTCAGGAAAAAATACTGAAGGTTTTGGACTTACCAAAACTGTTTAGGCAGGGGGATTTAGTCGTGAATGAACAAGCTTGAGCGAAACAGAATCACAGATAAAGGATAAAAATAGTTATTTATTTATCCTTCACACTTCAAAAGTAATGTTTGAGTAACTTCGGAGAACAGAAAAATGACGCACGTAATGCAACTGATCCAAAACCAAGTGATGCCAGAGAAACATAAAAAGCAACGCCGCCTGTCAGTGGGTCAAATCGTACCCATCGGCTTTGGTGCCGTGCTAGCAATCGTAGGTATTAGTACGACGGTGACAGAATTCTCTAAGGCTAACTTGAAAGAAACTCAGCAATTGGTAACCCACACCTACGAAGTACAGTCAATGCTGAAGCAGATCGAAAAAGACCTAGTAGATGCCGAAACTGGACAGCGTGGATTTCTGGTTACTAATGCTGCCAACTACCTGGAACCCTATGAGTTTGGACAAAAAAATTTCCAAGATCATATTGTGCAATTAAAAAAGCTAGTCAGTGACAACCCAACCCAGGTGACAAGAGCTGAAGCGCTACAACAAACGGCTCAACAGAAATTCACTGAATTGGAAGAAACAATTAATCTGAAAAAAGCTGGCAAAGACAAAGAAGCCGTTACCCTAGTGCTGTCCAACAAGGGTAAGCAGATTATGGATGAAATGAGAGCCAAGCTTACTACTATGGAACAGGAAGAGGCGAGGCTTTTAGCGGAAAGAACACAAGCATCAAGTCAAGTTCAGCTAGTGTCATCCGTAGTGGGTTGGGGTGGATTGATTGTTGGTATAGGAGCGGGGCTTTTCGTTTCGTATTATGTTGCGAATTACATTACCCGTCTGATCATTGGACCGATTACTAACGCCGCCAAGGCAGTCGCATCTTCTAGTGCAGGTATTGCTGACACGGTAGATAGGCAGGAACGCGCAGTCTTGGATCAGACGAACTCGGTGAATGAAACCACAAGCATCATTGAGGAGCTGGGAGGGTTTGCACTCCAATCTGCCGGACAAGCTGACGGCGCTGCTGGAGGTGCCAAGCAAGCTTTAGTCCTCGCTGAGGGAGGAACTCAAACCGTAGGTCGGACAATCGAAGGTATTTCGGGTTTGAAAGACCAGGTGACAGCGATCGCCAACCAAATTATCCGCCTTAGTGAACAAACGGGTCAAATCTCTACAGTGTCCGACTTGGTGGCAGATTTGGCGAACCAAACCAATATGCTAGCGCTAAACGCTGGGGTAGAAGCAGCCCGTGCGGGCGAACATGGCAAAGGCTTTGCAGTGGTAGCGGGTGAAATTCGCAAACTGGCAGACCAAAGTAAGAAGTCAGCCGAGCGGATTAACTCCTTGGTTAATGAAGTGCAAGCGGCGATTAACTCCACCGTCATGGTGACAGATGAAGGCACCAAGAAAGCAACAGCGGGTATCGAACTGGCGGAAGAAACGGGCGACGTGTTTGCAGGTATCGCCGATGCGATTAACCAGGTGTTCGTCAACACCCAACAGATTGCCCAGAGTGCTAAACAGCAGGCTGTCACCGTGCAGCAGGTCGTAGCGGCAATGAATGTCATCAACTTAGGGGCAAAAGAAACAGCAACTGGCATCATCCAAGTGAAAGACGCGACCAACGACCTCAACCAAGCTGCTCAGAATCTTGAGGCTGTTGTTTAAAGAAGCACCATTGGGCAAGTCCTTGAAAACAGCCTTAAAGTCATGATGATAGAAGACGAAGAACTACGCACTCTTTATAAAGAAGCCAGTGCTGACCATATCCAGAAAATTGAAGCCGGATTGCTCCATCTCGAAAAAAATCCTCTAGATCAAGCCACACTGGAGCAATTACTCCGAGAAACTCACTCCCTCAAAGGCGATTCCCGGATGTTGGGAGTCAAAGATGTGGAAACCCTTACTCACCAACTAGAAGACATTCTCGGCTCGGTTAAGCGGAGTGAGCGAGTTTTCACCCCCCAAATTATGAACTGTCTCTACCTGGGGCTGGATGCTGTTCGGAAAATCGCCCATGAAGCTGTCACCGGACAATCAGCAGGAATCAGTGTCTTCCATGTCTTAGCTCAACTGATGGGGGCTGACTCCAGCAATGAATTGCCCCAAACTCAGGAAATACTTGCCCAATCGAATGGTGCTGCCTCTGCTCAGTCCATTGGGGAGCAACCCTTGATTTTGAAGGATGCAGTCCAGACCAAGGAACCCGTTGAACCCGTCGCAGAGGCTCTGACACAGGCTAGCGGTTACCAGATTGATACCATCCGCGTTGAATCCCAAAAGCTGGATAAGTTATTGACTCAAGCCAGTGAACTGGCAGTTACCAAAGGTCAGATGGGAGACCGACTGGCTGAAATTGACCAAATCATTGCCCAGTCGGAAGAGTGGAACCGGGAAGCGTTTGTTAGCCGTCTAACTTTTGACGAATTGGAACGGCACTTGCAGACGAGCGAACTGCAACCCCTACAGAATTTCTACAACTTAGTTGAAAGCCGCTTGGAGCAGATGGGAGTTTTGCTGAATCGGCTCCGGGCTAAAACATTTGAAGATAACGCCAAACTGGAAACGGTAGCCAATGAACTAGAGTCGGGAATTCACTCGTTGCGACTGCTGCCATTTTCCACGATTTTTAATCTGTTTCCCCGTACCGTGCGGGATTTAGCCAAGCAGCAAGGCAAACAAGTCAATCTCGTGATTGAAGGTGGAGACAACACCGTAGACAAGCGGATTCTCGAAGAAATGAAAGATCCGCTCTTGCACCTGCTGCGTAATGCGATCGATCATGGCATCGAAACACCCCAAGAGCGTCAAAGTTTGGGCAAGCCTCCCGCAGCAACGATTCGCCTCAGGGGTTATCAGGTTGGCAGCACCGTTAGCATTGAAGTCGTAGACGATGGGCGTGGTTTGGATGTCGAAGCCATTAAACAGGCGGCGGTGCGTCGTGGTGTGCGATCTGCGCTTCGCAGCAGCGCTTCGCTATCGCCTCAAGAACTAGACCAAATGTCAACAGCGGAAATTCAGGCATTAATCTTTGCCCCTGGATTCTCCACGCGCACGGCTGTCACTGAAATTTCCGGCAGGGGAGTTGGTTTGGATGTCGTGCATGCCAATGTCGAGCGCCTTAAGGGAAATATCCAGGTGGAATCTACACCCAGCAAGGGATGTTTGTTCCGCATCACGGTGAATAGCAGTCTTTCAACCACGGATGCCTTGATCATGCGAGTCAGCGAGCATCCCTATGCCATTCCGGTGGGATTTGTCGAAGCGATGCAGTTGGTGTCTCCCCAGGAAGTCTTTGCATCTCAAGGTAGTCAGACGCTCCCGTTCCAAGGAGAGTCTGTCTCGGTTGCTTGGCTAGCCGATTTATTAGGCTTACCCGTAAAAACGCCGACATCAACCAAAGCACTAAGCGCGGCTTCAAAAACTATCCCTTGCATTATTTTACGGATTGGCTCGGAACGTTTGGCACTGCTGGTAGATGTAATTTTGGAGCAACAGGACATTATCTTGAAGCCCCAGAGTCAATTGCTCAAACGGATTCGCAATATTTCCGGTGCAACCATACTCGGTACTGGAGAAGTTTGCATGGTGATCAATCCGCCTGACTTGTTCAAATCGGCAAGAAAGGCGATCGCATCGATCACAGTTAAAGAGTTAACCGAACAATCACAAGTTAAACAAAAGATTCTCCTAGTTGAAGACTCAATTCCGATTCGTACCCAGATGAAGCGGATTTTGGAAAGTGCTGGTTACGAAGTCACAGCGGCTGTTGACGGTGAAGATGGCTTCAACAAACTTCTAGGCGGTAGCTTTCATGCGGTTGTCTCGGATGTGCAAATGCCGAATCTGGATGGGCTGGGACTGGTCGCCAAACTTCGCCAATTCCAGGAGTACCAAGATTTGCCTGTCATTCTGGTGACAACCCTTGCATCGGAGGAGGACAAACGCCAGGGACACCAAGCAGGGGCAAATGCTTACATCACGAAGGGTGATTTTGAGCAAGGTGTTTTGTTTGATACATTAAGGAAATTAATTAAATGACAACATCAAAAAAAGTAGTTCTGGTTGAAGATTCCCCCGTTGCTTTGGAAATTCTGCAACGATTACTCAATTCTTCACCCGATGTTGATGTGGTCGGCACAGCACGCGATGGTGTTGAGGGTCTGGAGGTGATTAACAGGACGCAGCCGGATGTGATTTGTACAGACTTCATGAT
>CADCTM010000131.1 GCA_902805485.1 uncultured Coleofasciculus sp.
AAAATGGGTGTTGAAGACGTGTTTCCTTCGCGCAGTAAGATAAGAATTGTAGCAAATAACTCTTGCAAATCTACAGTTTTCACGACATAATAATCTACACCTGCATCTAACCCACTAATTTTATCGATGCTGAACAGTTTACGTGAAACATACCAAGCATTAGGAACTCTCGGTTCTGCGGTTGCTTCTGGCGTTCAAAAGAGGAAAGACGCCGCAATGGCGATCGCTAATGACTCCAACGGCATTACCAAAGAAGATTGCAGCAACTTAATGTCAGAAATCGCTAGCTAGTGACAACGCCCAAGATGGCGGTAAAAAATTCCGCTTAGAAATGCGAGTGTATTTGGTAGAAGCTGTTTTCGGCGGAGTCGGTACAACAATCACCGTTACATTGCCACAATGGCAACCAGACAGTTAATCTTATTTCTTTGCTTCTATTGATTCACTTGGTATACAAATTAAATTATCGCCTTGGGTGCTGATTAATCCCCGTTGACGCAGCTTACCCATCAAACGAGTTACTGTGACGCGGGTAGAGCCAATTGCACTGCCGATTTGGGCGTGAGTTAACGGAAACGGTAAACAATAACCGTCCTCACACTTTTCCCCAAATTCTTCAATTAATAAGGTTAAAAATCCGAATAATCGATCAATAGTCCTTCGCTGTCCTAACGTACTTAACCATAAAAGCTTGCGCTGATGTTGATAGCGAAATGCGTCTAAAACCTCTCGTCGAAAATGCGGCCAATTGTCTAAATCATGCCAGTACATCCAGACAACAGATGTTTGGTCAACATGAGAATAGGCTGATAATGTAAAGGGTGACTGTGCGATAATTTCAAAGGGTTGACCCGCACCCACAAAGCCTAAAAAAGCTTCTTCGGCTGTTGGGTGCGGTAATTGAGACACTGATTTGCTGAGGCTAGCACTAACCTGAGCTGTTCCGACTAAACGAATTGCGCCGCACTGTACCAGGTACAATAGTCCTGCTCGTGCAGGAATCCGGTCATCTTTGCTAAACGTTCGATAACGATAGTGTTCCTGCGCCCAGTCGAGAATCCGTTGCCAGGTTAAAAAAGGTCGAGATGCCTCTGATCCGGACGATGATGACTGCATAAGCTCCAAGCGTGATTAAACGCAAGTTTTTCTAGATTTTACATGGTGTCAAAAGTAGCGAATAATACTTTAAGTGTGACTTTACTGAGCAAAAGTTGTGCGATCGCACAACTGTTACAGCAGCAAATCTTAGCAGCAATCAAGATGGAGATGGCGGCAGCGGATTGGTTGGGTGCTGTTAAGCTAACTCCTGAAACGATTCCATTACACCGCTTGCCCGATGATATTCATATAATCTATCGCTCACCGATCGCATTTAAGCTTGCACCAGTTTTGCAATGTCCTGCATTTGCTCTTGCCAATCAACTAATGGCAGCTATTGTACTCAATCTAGAGCCGTTAAAAAATCTTAATAACTTTCCGGAAA
This sequence comes from uncultured Coleofasciculus sp., assembly GCA_902805485.1. GTDB lineage: Bacteria > Cyanobacteriota > Cyanobacteriia > Cyanobacteriales > Coleofasciculaceae > CADCTM01. The sequence continues at coordinate 1,484 of CADCTM010000131.1, forward strand.
TCAGCCAGACAGTCTTAAACTTCAATGTTGAAGTGATATATCCCGGTTGGATCAACTTTGGTTTACCTAATCAGGAGTTAGGCGTTTGGTTACAACAGTTGATTGACAAACCTTTACATACCAATTCTGTCTTAAAACTCCAAAAGCGAGACGACAAAGTTAATGAAAATCTAACAGACACCTTTAGTTACTTTGGTGTCCAGTATGCCCATGCCCGTTGCTGCTCACTGCTACGCATGGCTCATCAACAAGGCTTAATTACACTCAAAGCGTGGGAAGGCAAAACTGCTGTCTGGCAAATCGTCGAACCCCAGCCAATTCCTTGGCTTAACGATGAGCAGGAGGCGGCGACAGGACTAGTAGGGCTACGGTTAGGGCATCCTGCCGAAAAACGATTAATTGCCCTGGTGTTGGATATTGTAGACGCAATCGACAACCTGGAGCGACAGCGGGGACTGAAATTTGCCAGGGCATTAAGCCAAGCCTTTGAAGAATTCTCTAGTAGCTGCCGGATTTGGGGGGAAGTGAAAACTCAGACGCCAAAGCTGGCGCAGGCAAGATTGGGATTAGTGGCAGTGACACAGGGATTATTGCGATCGCTACAAGACGATTTTGGCGTGCCTGTAGCCGTGGAACTGTAATTAAACAAAATATTTTTAAAAGATAGTGACAAATTGCACACTCTTGGGTATGATTTGAGCAGTGTGAGGAGCGAACCAGTAGGGGAACCGAGACGAAACACGGCCAGTCGTCGGTTCCCTTTCTGATCTAAAGGCTTTTTTACAGTGGGTGGTTCATAAGATAAACGCTTCAATCGCCGCCGCTGCACCATCTTGTTCAACACCGGGAGCTACCCATTTGGCGATCGCTTTTACTCCATCTGGCGCATTCCCCATTGCCACCCCTAAACCAGCGTATTCCAGCATTTCAACGTCATTAAAGTTATCACCAATTGCCATAACATTATGAGCCGCGAGTCCTAGGATTTCTTCGGCTAAATAACGGACACCTGTACCTTTGTTAGCGCCTGGATGGGTTGCTTCAAAGAACGTTGCTACAGATTTTGTGAGGTAAAGTTCAGCCGGGGTATATTGTTGGCGCAAGCTGCCCAAAAGTTGGTCAATAATCGCCGTATCCTCACACAAGGCTAAAACTTTTGTCGGTTCAGCAGTTAAAGCCTGACGCAGATCGCCTACAGGTAAAGGCACAATTTCTGCACGTTGGGCATAAACTTTTGTTTCTGGTGTGATCTCCCGGACATACAACTGGTCATTGATATAAAAGTGAACCGAAAGAAGCGATCGCAATGGCTCAGTTTCAAAATAATCCAACAACTGCTCTGCGGTCGTGCGTGACAGGGGTAAATGTTGATAAATCTTTTGGGTTGCCGGGTCTTGAATCCAGGCGCCTTGATAAGCCAGCATGGGAAGAGTAGAGCCGATTTCTTGATGGAAGCGCAGAGCCGAACAATACATCCGACCGGTCGCGATCGCAACTTGAATTCCTTTAGCCTGTGCCTGAGCGATCGCCTGCTTCACGGGTTCCCGAATATCATTGGACTGACCTGCAATCGTCCCATCAATATCCAGTACCAGTAATTGAATATCGAGGGCAGTTGTGTCAAGAGAACGAAGAGATGCCAACTGATTAAGAGCCTGATTTTTTGGCATGAGTTGTAAGTTATGTCCTTTAGGACTTACGCAATATTATCTAGCCCTCCTACACTACAAACGTTAGGAGGCAAGGATGTAAGTCCGATAGTATCGTATTTACAGAATTTCGCTTGCTCGGCAGTATCGTAGATTACTCTGATTGAAGATTAACTAAAATTGTCAGATAAAAACTAAAAGTGGATAGTGAAATGCTCCACTATCCACCTTATAAACCCCGCTTAAATAAGCTTAAGAGCTAATAAATCTCGAAAATTTGGCTCTTAAGCTAGCTACTTATTTAGGTGCAACGACTTTAGCCGTAACATTCACAGATTTAACACCTTTAATCTTCATCGCTTCGGTCTTAATCTTGGCTAGCTGATCTTGCTTTGGAACAGTTCCGGCTACCGTAAGCACGCCTTTTTCCGATTTAACAGTTAGGACACCGTCGGGAATATTTGCTTCCAACTTGCTGCGAACTTCGCTTTCCAGGGAGTCGTCAGAGCGGTTTTCAGCAGAACCACTATTAAGGGTATTGTTGCGCTCTTCACGCGCTTTGATGTCAGCATTAAGTTGCTTTCTGCGAGTTTCGTCCGTGGCATCCTGCTTAGTTTCTTGAACTTCTCCCGCTTTTGGCGTCTCTACGGCTTCTTTAGTGGAATCAGGAGCATCAGCACTTGTTTTGGCATTGCCGCAAGCAACTGCACCAAACATTAAAACGCCACTTAGTAAAACAGTTGTTAACTTTTTCATTTTTTTAGTTCCTATTTGGAATCAGTAAGTGAGAGAAATTATTTATGTGAGGAGCGACACACCCTTGAATGAATGGAAGGTATTGCAGCCCCTGGAAAGCTCCTAGATGCTCTACTTTTTCTTGATTAAAAAGAAGAGTTGATGCATTTACCGAGTAATTTCTGTAAATGGAGAAGGCAGGAGAAGCAAGTTCTTTAATTAATCTTGCTCCTCCACTTCCATTACAGATACTTAGATTAAGGAGATTCTAAGGAGTTTGGTTGCGCTTATCGACGATGATTACTTCAGGATGCTCGTCAACCACCTGATAATCGCCGCGAGTCTGATTGGTTGTTGGTGTTACTTCGTGGTCGATAACGTTGCGACTAGCAGTTGTCCCACGGTTTGGGGTGGTTGTCGTGGAGCTAGTGCTTGTACGACGCTCATGATCGGGTGCATCAAAAATCGCCCAATCTTGAATTCCCCGACGGCTCAAAATCGGTTCTGCCTTGAGAATTTCCGCTTGGGTGCCATCAACCATCACCAAGTAGTCACCCCGGTTAACGCGGTCATTGTAAACACGAGCGCGGTCATCAGGAATACCTAACCCAACTAGCGCACCGGTTAAACCGCCTGCTGCTGCACCAATCGCACCGCCTGCTGCGGTAGTTGCTAGAGCCCTTGT
>CADCTM010000132.1:0-1859 GCA_902805485.1 uncultured Coleofasciculus sp.
ATTGCCAGCATTAATAATACTTCCGGGTTGCGATAAATCAAAAACAAATCCACTGGGACTCCCGATTAAGTTTAAATAGTTGTTATCACCAACTGCTTTAAACCAATTATTATTTCCAAAGCCAATACTAGTAGCGGTTGTTGCGGTAAAAGAAGCGGGAATATTTAAACTAGCGGAAGGACCAAAAACAATGCCCGCCGGGTTCATTAAAAACAGGTTAGAATTGCCGCCTGTTATTTGAATTAAGCCATTAATAAGTGACGGATCGCCGCCAACTATTCGTGCCAAAATATTATGAATATTCGGTAAAACTTGGAAATTTGCCGTTTTCCCGGATTCGAGGTTAAATTGCCCAAAGCTATGAAAGAGATTCGTGCCATCCTTGGATACCGTGTTACCAAAGATATTGAAACTGTTGCCGTCTTGAATAACAACCGTATTAGTGCCAGCAGCAGGTGTAATGGTTTGTGCTTGTGCTATTTTGCAGGCAATAACGCCAGTTAGAGGAAGAAGCAAACACCCACTAAGCTTTGCTAAAGAAAATTTCATTAAAACACCTATATGCGAGATCTACTCAGGTAAGCTTTGGGTATAAAACTTGTTTAAGGGGAAAACACCATGCATCATGAGGTAGAGGCACTCTTATCGGCTCGGCTCATCGCAATGGATAGATAGTAGATACAGCCCGCACATTCGGCTATCCTAACACTGAGCGCTTAGACAAGACTAGAGCAGTTTTCAACTTCTCAATACAGACAACCTTTTTGGGGCAAGTTTTGCCGAGCAAAGAGTTGGTTTGAAGCAGTCGGTAATACTAAACCCGCCCTTTTTATGTATTACATCGACTTGGCAATAGCGATAATATTTGAGCGTTACGAACTGCTCATTGTCGCTGATTCGACAACTGAAGTTGGGGCGTTGCGCGTACTCAAAGCGTAAGTTGAGCTAGTATGACAAACGTAATTTGATTCAAGCAAGAAGTGAATTTATCATCCTATTATAATTGGGCAACGCCTTTTAAGAAGAGACTTTTTGCTTAAAATCAACAAGATTTGGACAAGAACGCCCCTGTTCAATATCGGTAAGATTAGATAGGGTGGGTTGGGCAATGTTTTGGAGAGCGTTTTCAGTAAAGAAGGCTTGATGACCTGTTATAAGAACATTAGGAAAGGTGAGTAGGCGTTGGAACAGATCATCTTGAATTACGGCATCAGATAAATCTTCAAAGAATAAATCCGATTCTTGCTCGTAAACATCTAAGCCGAGATAGCCAATTTTCCGAGATTTGAGGGCACTAACTACGGATTGGGTATCAATTAATGCCCCTCTACTGGTATTAATTAACATAACACCAGGCTTCATCTGTTCTAGGGATTGAGCGTTAATTAGGTGATTGGTTTCGCTGGTCAGGGGGCAGTGCAGGGTGATAATATCGGAGGCTGCGTAAAGTTCAGGAAGTTCCAGATATTTTGCTCCTAGTGCCTCACATTCGGGATTGGGGTGTAAATCGTAAGCAAGTAATTGACAGCCAAATCCTTTGAGAATTTGGGCGACGATAACGCCAATTTTACCAGTCCCGATAATTCCCACGGTGCGATCGTGCAGGTCAAATCCTAACAGTCCGTCGAGGGAAAAATTGTCTTCTCGTACTCGGTTGTATGCCCGATGAATTTGACGGTTAAGGGTAAGAATCAGTCCGATTGTATATTCGGCAACGGCATAGGGGGAGTAAGCTGGGACTCTGACAATTTTTATTCCCAATTCCTGAGCAGCTTTTAAGTCTACATTATTAAACCCTGCCGAACGTAGGGCAATCAGATGAGTACCTTGCTTGGCAAGAATTTTTAAGGTTTTTTCAT
>CADCTM010000132.1:1869-4535 GCA_902805485.1 uncultured Coleofasciculus sp.
TTCATCCAATTGGTCATTGACAAAGACACATACCGCTGAACATTCTGAGGCGAGGAGAGCGGTGTTACTATTCAAACGCGGTTCAAAAAATACTAACTCATGACCGTGGTTAGGATTAGCTGCTTCTAGAAATTGTCGGTCATAGGTTTTCGTGCTGAAGACGGCGACTTTCATAGTTTTCTCCTTTCATGTTCCCAGCATTCACCACCCAACAGTTTAAGCATAAGTGGTCGGGGCTGAGTGTTGGGTGAGATACTACTAGCTAGGTTTAATAAAGTTAGAAGGTTAGAAGGGTTATTGAGGAAGAGCGAGCGCTATGCGTCTTCCTGCCGCCTAACCTCCGCTTCAACCAGTAACTGAGTCGCCATACTCAAAATTTCGCCCTTCCTGAAATCTCCCCGTTGGTGTAAGAGTTCAGACCAGGCGCTTAAGATTTGCCAATCCCTGATTCCCTCTGCTTCTAGGTTAGCGATCGCTTCTCGAATCCGGACTGGGATTTCGCTCATTTGCTTAGAAACTTGCGTCTAATTGTAAAAATAGTTGAAGAGAGATATTATACGGCACTTGTGTCTTTTTTCGACTAGCGACGTTATTTCTAGCGTAGGGCAAATGTTCGTAATTTGAGTTTTGGCTGGAAGCGATTAACTTTATTGATAATTCGCTTGCCGAGTTTTCCGGTTGTCAATCGTGATGTCTTTAACTTGCTCCAGCGTCGCTCTAGGGTTGTAGGGGCACGATAAGATCGTGCCCCTACGACAAACGTATGGATAGTTATTTTTCTCTTCAGTCCCTAAGCCACAAATTTTAGATGCATTTACCCCACCTTCTAAGCAAGATTTGCTTCTACTTCTGCAACCATCAAAATTGTCTTAAGAACCGAATCCGGATTCAGGCTAATTGAATCAATTCCCTGTTCCACCAAGAAACGGGCAAACTCAGGATAATCACTCGGCGCTTGACCACAGATCCCGATTTTACGACCATTTTCCTTCGCAGTAGCGATCGCCATTTTCACCATCCGCTTCACTGCCAGATTGCGCTCATCAAAAATATGAGCCACTAGCGCCGAATCCCGGTCTAATCCCAATGTTAGCTGCGTCAAATCATTAGAACCAATCGAGAAGCCGTCAAACACTTGCGAGAATTCATCCGCAAGAATTACATTACTCGGCAACTCACACATTACATAAACCTCTAACCCGTTAACACCTCGCTCTAAACCATATTTTGCCATTTCAGCTAACACTTGCCGCCCCTCATCGGGAGTACGACAAAACGGAACCATCGGGATAACATTTGTCAAGCCCATTTCTTCCCGTACCCGTTTCAGCGCCTCACATTCCAGGGCAAAAGCATCGCGATAGGTTTCGTCATAATAACGCGAAGCACCGCGCCATCCCAGCATCGGGTTTTCTTCCTTCGGTTCAAATTGCTTACCACCCAAAAGATTGGCATACTCATTGGTTTTAAAATCCGACATCCGCACAATCACAGGTTTCGGATAAAATGCCGCCGCAATCATCCCGACACCATGAGCTAACTTATCAACAAAATACTGAGGCTTTTCGTCGTAAAGTTTAGTTAGGTAGGCAATTTGCGCTTTAACCGATTCATCCGTAAGTTTGTCAAAATGAATTAATGCCAAAGGATGCGCTTGAATATGGTTAGCAATAATAAATTCCAACCGCGCCAAACCCACACCATCACAAGGAATTGCTGCTAGTCCAAAAGCTTGCTCTGGATTGCCTACATTCATTAAGATTTGGGTACGAGTACGAGGTAAGTTTTCCAAGGTTGTTTCGTGAACCTCGAAGGGCAATAAACCACTATAAACTCGTCCTTCGTCGCCTTCCGAACAAGAAATCGTAACTTCTTGACCGTTTTTTAATACATCAGTTGCATCACCACAACCAACAATTGCCGGGATACCCATTTCTCGTGCAATAATCGCAGCATGACAAGTCCGTCCGCCTTGGTTGGTGACGATCGCACTTGCTCTTTTCATAATCGGTTCCCAGTCAGGATCGGTTCGGTTTGTAACTAAAACTTCACCGGGTTGAAACAGATTAATTTGGCTAGCATCAAGAATAACTCTGGCTTTGCCTTGACCAATTGCCGCGCCGACACTTCGCCCTGTAATTAAAATATCGCTTTGTTTTTGCAGTTGGTAACTTTTTAGGACAGTAGTAGACTTCTGGGATTGGACGGTTTCGGGACGTGCTTGGACGACAAATAATTCACCTGTGATGCCGTCTTTTGCCCACTCAATATCCATCGGCGTTTCGATGCCCCGCACTGTGGAATAATGGGTTTCAATTTGTACTGCCCAGCGTGCTAGTTGTAAGATTTCGTCATTGCTGATGCAAAATTGCTCGCGTTCAGATAAAGGTACTGCAACGTTTTTTGTGAGGCGGGAACTACCAACGTCGTAGACCATTTTAATTTCTTTTGTACCCAGTCTTTTTTCTAAGATTGGGCGGTACTGGTCTGTTAAAGTTGGCTTGAAGACAAAGAATTCATCGGGGTTTACGGCACCTTGGACGACTGTTTCTCCTAATCCGTAAGCGGCGGTAATGAGTGCTACATTTTTGAAGCCGGTTTCGGTATCGATGGAAAACATGACGCCGGAGGATGCTAAGTCGGAGCGTACCATTTTCTGGACACCG
>CADCTM010000133.1 GCA_902805485.1 uncultured Coleofasciculus sp.
TTGTTTGTCCAAGCACTTGCTCCCAAACCAAAGGGTGTTGAATTGGCAAGTTTGATTGCCGCATCGATGTCTGGAACTCGAAATAACAGCGCTACAGGACCAAAAAATTCCTCTTCATCTGCTGGTGTTCCTGCTGGAAAGTCTGTTAAAATTGTGGGCGGATAAAAGTTACCTGGACGATCACTTAAGGGTTGTCCACCAACAAGCACCTTTGACCCTTTTTCGATACAAATTTGAACAAGTTGGTCTAAATCCTTAAGGATGTCGGGAGTTGCTAAAGGACCAACATCTATGTTCTCATCCATTGGATCACCAATTTTCAGCCTTTGAAATTTTTCGACAAATCGTCGCTCAAATTCATCGGCAACAGAATCCTCCACAATAAACCGTTTCGCTGCAATGCAAGATTGACCGTTATTGAGCATTCGTGCTGTAACTGCTGTTGCAATTGCTGCCTCTAAATCAGCACTTTTAAGAATAATAAAGGGGTCACTTCCCCCTAATTCTAAGACGGTTTTCTTAATTTGCTTCCCCGCCGCCGACGCCAGCGCCGCCCCGGCAAACTCACTCCCTGTCAAGGTTGCGGCTTTCACTCTGCTATCGTTAAGAATTGCTTCAACTTGGTTAGCACCAATTAGTAAGGTTTGAAACGCACCCTCCGGAAATCCTGCTTGTCGAATAATCTCTTCAATTGCTAAGGCACATTGCGGTACATTCGAGGCGTGTTTTAGCAACCCGACATTTCCTGCCATCAGCGTGGGTGCGGCAAAACGGAAGACTTGCCAGAAGGGGAAATTCCACGGCATCACAGCAAGAATTATCCCCATCGGCTGGTAACGCAGGAAGCTTTTGCTAGCATCAGTAGATACACTGACATCAGCCAAAAATTCAGCTCCATGATCTGCATAATAATGACAAACTAAGGCGCATTTTTCAACTTCAGCGATCGCACTTTTCAGGGTTTTCCCCATCTCTGTGGTCATTATTTTGCCAAACTTAACCTTGTCCCGCTCTAAAATCTCAGCCGCAACCTTTAGCCATTGCGCCTTTTGAGCTATTGGTATTTGACGGTATTGTTCAAACGTCTGTTGTGCTATCGCTAGCTTTGCCTCAATTGTCTCGTCGTCAAGTGGATTAAATGTTTTCAGTGTTTCCCCTGTTGCGGGGTTAATCGTAGTGATACCCATAATCTCGTCCAATCCCCAAGAGCTTGCAGAGATAGCCTTTTACTCTCAGTCTACTGCCAGTACAACCTGCTAATCCAGATTTTGTGTCGATTGCTTCATACATTCTTCAAGAAATCTCAGGCAGCAAGGGATTAAATAAATTTTTGAGAATAATTTCTAAGCGGATACTTCAGCAAAATTAGTAATTCTTAAACAAATCTTTAGCTTTTTAGAAATTTGTCTTACAATGACAGAGTAGATAATCCGCCTGTCGGCTTGCAAAGCCTTTTCCTTGCTCAAAAGCAAAGACTTAACCAACCTGACGGATGAATTACGAACCAGCCAAAATCAAGCGCCAAACAGCCGCTTGAAGAGTGCCTTGTCCACTCTCCTGGTGATAAGGGACGTAATCGTCATCGGATCTCCCTAGAGGCAACATGAACGATATGCAGCTTTCCCTCTGTTGTGAACACAAGCTTCCAGGTTTTATTAGTACGCAACAATCGGCTCACCACTCAATCGCTGCAAAGCCCCTAATTTTGGCAGCCGATGATGATGAAGACAATTTATTGTTACTTGCCTACGCACTAGAACCTTTGGGCTGCGACTTATTGACAGCCGTTGATGGTGTAAGCGCTCTGTCTCTTTCGCGAGCTTATCAACCTGATTTAATTTTGCTAGATGTTCTCATGCCTTACATGGATGGCACTGAGGTTGTCTCTCAAGTCAGGAAAGACCCAAAAATTAAGACAACCCCAGTGGTGGCGGTGACTGCTTTAGCGATACCAGAAGATCTAGAGCGTTTACTGTTAGTCGGATTTAATGATTACATCAGCAAACCTTATATGCTGGAAGACATCGAAGCCACAGTCTGCCGTTATCTTCCTGTGAAAGCCACTATTTCTTGATCTTCGGCACTGCCTCAGGATTGCGAACTTCCGGCGTGATATCCAAAACCGCAATAATTCCAGTACGAGCTGTTTCCAAAGTCGCATCGCTTAGAATGTCAAGAACACCAACACCAAGCACTTCCTCAATCAGGGCTTTCAATAGGGGTTGCATCGCTTTGTCCAAATCTGAGCGGACTTTTTCTGCCAACTCGGTTTGACCATTACTCGCTAAGATTTGCTCTGGCGGCGTAATTGAGTCCTCAACAATTATTGCCAGCTTTTCATCAAACAATTGGCAAGTCACCTTACTCGGCTGATGTCCTAATTGTTCGCGGTACAAAGCCTGAAGCCGTTGTGAGAGCAATCGTTCAAGTTGTCCCCGCGTCGGCATGGATGACTCTTGAGTCATAGAGTGAGATTGTTTTAAGTTAAAAGTACTTGAAGCCATATTTTAAAGATTATTCAACACTTTTTGCGTATTGTCTCCAGATCGTCCCGATTATTAAAATTTTTCGAGGATTTTAAACTGGAGCGTTACTTTTCTGTCTCTATGTTACTGAGCAACCGTTGGGGAGAGGGAAATAAGCGACGGGCTGATTTGTTACTAGAACAACATAATTCAATTAAATGTGAGGCTTTACCCATAATTACGTCATTTTTTCCGAATTAATCGTAAAAGACCCATATTTTTGGAGTTTTTAGTAAAATGTATCTTTGGATATAGTTAGTTTTTAACGAATCTCAATCAGACACATCCGTCTCAAGTCAGCGCAGATCGAGAACAAGCCAGTCTATAATAAGCGCCGTATTGCCGCTTAGGGAATGCCTTGTCCACTTAGCAATTGAGGATTGTCTTACTCTTTCTACGACTTCCCTGGAGCAGAATTGTGGATAAGGAATTTGCCCTTGGCAGCAGCACACAATCTGCTGACCAACAGCCATTAGTTTTAGTTGTCGATGACAATGAAGACAATTTACTCTTACTCGCCTTTGTCGTTGAGCAGCTAGATTGTCGGATTGTTACTGCCCTAGATGGCAAAACGGCTTTAGATTTAGCACAGGACTACCACCCATCTTTGATATTGCTCGATATGATGCTGCCAGACATGGATGGGATAGAAGTTTTATCTCACCTTAAGCAAAACCCGATTACCAAAACAATTCCAGTCATTGCGGTGACAGCGATGGCAAGAGAACAAGACCGCGATCGCATTTTACTCGCCGGTTGTAATGAATATGTGAGTAAGCCCTATGCGGTTGATGAGTTGGAAATGCTGCTACGTAGTTATCTTGATTAAAGCTGTTGCACAATAGCAGTTGAACCCCCATACTAGAAGGCGCAAGCTTTGCGCCCCTAAGACAAAATTGTGCAAAGCTGGCTCAAGGGTTTGCAACAATTTACTTTAAAAATTAAGAAGAGTATTTTCCTTCCTAAGCTAGTTAACTCCTCAAACCTCATGATGAGGATAAATCAAGATTTTGTAAGTATCAGCACTAGGAGCGGACGCATTTTCAACAGCTTGGGCTAACTTTTGGAGAGGATAGCGATCGCTAATTAAAGCATCAACATCAATACGTTGATTAAACACAATATCAGCCGCTAAAGATTGCAACCGATACGAAGAACTATAACTCCCCATCAAATCAATTTCCCGACGATAAAGGACATTGGGATTAATTGGAATTTCCACTTCATCCGGAAACTCTGCAAAGAAGAGAATCTTGCCGCCCTTGCGCGTACAGCTCAACGCTTGAAAAAAGGCTTTTTCACTCGGAACCGCTAAAAGAGTTGTATCTACGCCCATTCCAGACGTAAGTGAGAAGACTTTCTCTTGTAGCTCTGGATCACGTGCATCAAACGCCGCATCCGCACCAATGAAGAGCGCTTTTTCAATACGGGCGGGGATGAGGTCAGTTGCGATCGCATTTGCCCCAAAATACTTTACCAGCATAATGAACATTAGTCCAATTGGACCCGCCCCTGTCACCAAAATCGTTTGCCCTGGAGAAACTTGGGCTTTTTTAACAGCCTTAAGGCAACAATTCGTTGGTTCAACAAAACTTGCTTGTTCAAAACTAATCTTATCTGGAATCGGAATTAAACCACCATTTCTAACAATATGCCCAGGCACCTTAACATACTGAGCAAACCCGCCGCCACTGGGAGTAAAGCCCGCCGTCGTCGTAATATTTTTATAAACATCACACATCGAGAAATTATCATTCAGGCAATAGCTGCAACGCATACAAGGAATGTGATGCATCACAACAACCCGCTGCCCGACTTGCCAACCCGTGACATCTTCACCCACCGTTGCAATTATGCCAGCCGTTTCATGCCCATAAATACGCGGCGGCTCATATAAAGGATAGCGAATCTTTTTAATATCAGACTGACACAAACCAACGACTTGCACCTGTACCAATACCTCATCACTCAGAAGTTCGGGTACTGGCACCTCTTCGTAATGTAG
>CADCTM010000134.1 GCA_902805485.1 uncultured Coleofasciculus sp.
TAAAGCAGACTGTAGTAGATTAATAACTGCACAATACTTGGCGAAGCAGAATCTTGGGATCCGGCAAAACGATCTAAGGTGGTAAAGCCGAAAAGCGAACCAAAATTTTCTATTTTAAGTGGTAATTTCTCTTCTTCAAAATAAGCATTTAATTCTTCAGCAAATTGTGAGGTGCGTTGATTTAATTGCTGATGAAGCGAAGCACCGTAACTTTTTAATTGCTTGAGTACAGCTCGTGCCGCCGCCATTGCTAAAGGATGTTTACAATAAGTGCCTGCAAAAAATGTTCTTTTTGCTTGAGGATAGGAATCATCTCCATAATTCCACATTCCACCATCGATCGCATCCATGTAAGCCGCCTTGCCAGCAATGACGCCTATCGGCATTCCACCACCAACAATTTTCCCATAGGTGGCTAAATCAGCTTCAATACCAAACCACGCTTGTGCTCCGCCTGAATGAATGCGAAAACCGCTGACCATTTCATCAAAAATTAAGGCGATTCCAGCTTCTGTTGTTAATTGCCTTAACTGTTGGAGAAATTCTTTGGGCTGTAAGCTGAGGTTGTTGGTTTGTACAGGTTCAACCAGAACAGCAGCTAATTCGAGAGCGTAGTCTTTAATAATATTAAGTGAATGAGGATTTCCGTACTCTAAAATCAAAATATCTTTCACAATATTTTGCGTAATTCCTGGGGCAATTGGCACAGCTTGAAAATTCCCATTGACTCCCTGTGCTTCAACGAGAGTACCATCAAAATGTCCGTGATAAGACTCTGAGAATAGAGCAATTTTGTTGCGGCTGGTTACAGTTCGAGCAAGACGAATTGCCGTCATAATGGCTTCTGTACCCGTATTACTGAAGGCTACCCGCTCCATTTTGGTTAGTTCACAAATCAACTCGGCAACTTCACCAGCTACTTCTGACTGAGTACCAAGGTGTATGCCTTCCTCAAGTTGCTCTTCTATGGCTTGTTTAATGAACGGTGGATTGTGACCAAAGAGATTCACTCCATATCCCATTATCAAGTCTATGTATTCGTTTCCATCTACATCCCAGATTTTGGAGCCAAAAGAACGTTTTCCTACAATGGGATAAGATATTTCCTTTAAGGGAAGACTAAAAAGTGATGAAGCTTTGTTATCAGCTAAAAAGGGTCGAATTTTTTGAGCAATTCGTTTGGATTTTTTTGTGTACTGGTTATAGTGTTGGATAAATTCTTTAAGATATTGGTCTTTTTGAGGCTGTAGTTCTAAGGTCATGATTGATGTTGAATTTGATTGATAACACGCTTAAATTTTGAGAAGAATAACCAGGTAAAGTAGGACAACGACTAAACTGATAATTCCTACTTACTTATAACCGACAATGTAGGTTATGCCAGCACATCCCTGCTGTTTGAAATCACGTTCTACATCATAGACATGAATGTTCTTAAAGCCTACATCTTGTAGCGCAAATTCAATTTCATCCTGGAAATATCCTTTCACTTGCCAAGTTAAGTTCGAGCGCTGCCATTGATTGTCTAAGATTTGGAAGATAGCCGTCTTAATATACCCTAGTCTTTCTTGGGAGTTATAGCAGCGGCTCATTGTCCAGACATATTCATCCTTGATATCACCCAATACGGAATTGTGCCAACTCGCTCGATAAAATTCATCCAATTTCAAATCGAATATAAAAACTCCATGGGTCAGGAGTGCCGCATAAACATTGCGAAAAACGCTGGTTAACTCTTCAATGGTTATTACGTGGTTGAGTCCATACGTTGTTGAAATCACCCCATGAAAGGTAGGTGGCAGCTTAAAAAAACGTGCATCATCTAGAATAAATTCACTATCAGGGGAGTTTTGACGCGCATAGCGTAACATTTCTTCTGAACCATCAAGTCCCGTGACTTGATAGCCTTTTTGATGAAGACCCTGTGCTAGCTCTCCTGTCCCACAACAAAGGTCAAGAATTTTGGGTTGAGTAGGAATGTTTTCCGGGAGATGTTGCCTAATAAATTTTTCGATATCTGGTAGCCATTGCCTGAGTTCGGGGCCCCAAGATTCGCGATGAATACGAGCAAATGCATCATACTCGGAATAGCGAGTTGCGGAAGATAAAGGCATAAAAAGTTCCTCGGCTAAAAATTTAGGTGTTTAAGTTGTTTTTCGATCCCCCCAACCCTCCAAACTTCGTCTGGCTTGTTCGCTGTCGCTGCGCTTGCTGCCGCTAACGCTATCACTAAAACTCTGGTTAAAAAGGGAGGCTATGTGTTAGTAATTAATTGGGTGTTGAAGTGGTGGAGTATTCAGAAAGCCAGTTTGAAAGAGGTAGCAGAAGTAGGTACTCAAAACTTCAGCATCGACTGGAGGGCAAACAATTGAGGTCTCTACAAGTCCAGTGAGGGTATTCTGACAGTCGAAGTGTTGCAATGGCGAGTTTTGAGATTGGGAGTTGCTGGTTTCTTCAGCAAAAATAGACAGGAGTGGATACAATGCATTTTCTGGCGAATCTACTGTATTAATCAGTTGCGATCGCCACTGCTCATAAGCAACTAACTCAATCGGATAACCCAAGGAGCGAATATAGTTAGCCATCTCCTTCAACGGTAGCGGTTTAGGATTAACCAGATGAAACGCTTTCCCTATGGATTCTTTCTGATTTGAGAGAGAAACAATGGCTTTGCTGACATAATCAACGGGGCTTAAATTCAACTGGATATCCTGATTTGGGATACTTTTAAGTTGGATACAACCTTTAATCATTCGGTAGGTATGGTCACTAGGATTACAAGCACCGGTTTTGCTGTGTCCTGATATGCGTCCCGGACGGTAAATACAGATAGGAAGTCCTCGTTCACGCGCAATTGTGACTAACTTTTCAGCCACCCATTTACTTTGAGCGTAGCCACTTGATGGCATTTTTGCATCGTCGAGGCTGTCCTGTTCTCGAACAAGTGAAACATCAGGATTGTTCGGGAAAACAACACTAATAGTCGAAATAAAATGGACGGGTTTGACTTTAATTTGGCTAGCTAATCTCAAAACTTCCTGAGTGCCGAGTACATTCGCTGCCTTGAGCGCCGAGTAGGGATAGGTAAAGTTAACAAACGCTCCATTGTGATAGATGACATCAAGTTGACTTGCCATCTGCTGAAACTGCTCTCTCGAAAGACCTAAAAGGGGTTGAGATAGGTCTCCGAGGACTGGGATAATTCTTGAATTAAACGATTCATCCCAGAGTAAGTAAGATTCGAGACTGTGTTGAATCTTCTTCTTACCTAAATCAATAGTTTCAGCACGGACTAAGCAGTAAATATCGGCTTGGGTTTGCTGTAGGAGTTCGTAAAGTAAGAAGGCTCCGAGAAACCCTGTTGCGCCAGTTAAAAAGATAGTAGTTGGGGCAATATCCGGGTTATAAGGAATACCATTCGGGCGAATCGTGGAGTCTAAAATTGCCTCAGCTTTCAGATCGATCGCATCTTCCTCAACTTTGCTACCCGGTTTTGCTTGTTGTGCGATCGCAATTTTCTTGGCGATGTTAGCTACAGTAGGGTCTTTAAACAGACTACGCAAGGATAGGTTGACCTTAAAGGTATCTCGCACCTTGGCAAGCAATTGAGTAATGAGTAGAGAATGTCCCCCCAAATCGAAGAAGTTGTCGTGGATACCAACTTTTTCCAAACCGAGGACTTGCGCCCAAATCTCTGTTAGTTGTTCCTCTACAGAATTGCGCGGTGCTACGAAAACTGCTTCAAGTTCGGGACGAGTTTGTTCTGGTGCTGGCAAGGCGCGACGGTCAATTTTTCCGTTGGATGTCAAGGGTAAAGATTTGAGCAGTACAAACGCTGAAGGCACCATATATTCAGGTAATTTATGCAGACAGAATTGGCGCAAGTCGCTAATATTCGGTACCTGTTGTTTGGGAACTACATAACCGATTAATCGCTTGTTACTCGATTCATCTTCAGACAGCGAGACAACTGCCTGCCGCACTCCTGGGTGTTGACTCAGTACCGCTTCGATTTCTCCGAGTTCGATGCGAAAACCCCGGATTTTCACTTGATAGTCTACCCGTCCGAGAAACTCAATATTTCCATCGGGTAAATAACGTGCCTTATCCCCAGTTTTGTAAACTCTTGTGGAGTGGGCATCTTGCCCTCCCAAATGTTCTACAGTAATAAACTTTTCAGCAGTTAGTTCGGGACGATTTAAATAACCCCTCGCTAAAGGGGCACCGCCGATGTAGAGTTCTCCCGGTACGCCGATGGGTACGGGTTGCAATTGTTCGTCGAGTAGGTAAACTTGGGTATTTGCGATCGCACGACCGATGGGAACAGTTGTAGCGTTATAACTATCGAGCTTGCTCTTAACCGGATAGGTGAGCACGCCAACAGTGGTTTCTGTGGGGCCGTAGTGGTTGAGAATTCGGCAGGTTGGTGCGGACTGCTGGACTTTTTCAACTAAATCCCAGCTTGCAGCTTCACCACCCAGGACGAGACATTGACGCGGCAGGAGAGAGG
>CADCTM010000135.1:0-382 GCA_902805485.1 uncultured Coleofasciculus sp.
TGCGGTAATCTTCTGACCATTGCTGCTGAATTCTTTTTAATTCGGTACTTTTGCCACAACCACGATGTCCTGTAAATAAAATTGTGCAAAATTCGGCAGGTTCTTGAAAGTCTAAAATTGTACTAACACTATCAATCGCTGAAGTTTTGCGTACTGCTGACAAGTCAACATAGTATCGCTCCATTTCAGAAGGCTCTAGTGGCTCAACACCGCAAGCTTTAAAGGCAGATTTTAGGGTATTGGCTGGTTGATAATTCGATTGAGTCATTGAGTTAGTCGTAACTTTCTAGATAGATCTAACTTAATGTTACATTTTAGTTGAGTTAATCACTGCACAACTTCATTTTACAAAAGTACATTGTTTGCCACTTTAATTTTATCG
>CADCTM010000135.1:392-2588 GCA_902805485.1 uncultured Coleofasciculus sp.
GCATGAGGATGTTATGGCCTACAAATCAAACCAGACTATCTCCTGAATAGGCATTAAAATACCGCCGATTTAGTTAAATCAGCGGCTTATTTTTGATGAGTATTGAGGTGTCAAACAAGCATTTCTAATAATTGCTTGTGTTTTGGTGATTTGAGGTGAGTTCTACAGAGAGGAACCGAGTCCCGCGTAAGCACCGTAGAAGAAAACACCCAAAAGTGTAATGAGACCAATACCTGCAACAGTTGCAACGATCCACAAAGGAATTTTTCCAGTTCCAGACACCGTTTATACCTCCTAATTCAAACCAACAATAATTACGTTTGTATCCAGTTAATTGAAGAAGTAACTGGAAAACAAAATACCAAGAACAAAAACCAGTAATAGACCTAAGTAAAGTGAAGTCCGATTGAGTTCAACCGGCTGTTGATTAGGATTCCGTGGCCGCTCTTTTACCATATTCGTTTCTCCTATCGTTGAATAAATTGCATTGCAGCGATCGCGCCTAAGAAAAAGACGGCAGGCACGGCTAATGTATGAACAGCCAGCCATCTAACTGTAAAAATCGGATATGAAATTGGCTGATTTGGAGTATTACCTGTCATTGTTTTTCAACCTGTTTTACAAAAAACTTACTTGCCAATAAATTGATCGACTTGCTGTTTAGCTTCGTAGCGATCGCTTACAATTGGCACTTCCAACCGCTCTTGAGTAAAATACTCATCGGGCCGAGGTGTCCCAAACGCATCATAGGCAAGTCCAGTGCTTACAAATAGCCAACCTGCAATAAACAGAGCGGGAATTGTAATGCTGTGAATTACCCAGTAACGAATACTTGTAACAATGTCCCCAAAAGGACGTTCTCCAGTAGTACCTGCCATTCTTGATTTCTCCTGACAACAACAGTTTAAAACTCACTAACTATCATACGAAATTTGCTTGCTTTGATTCAAGCAATTTCAAGGAATTAAGCCGCTTGTGCTGTCGGCTCATACTTTAGCAAAACACCCTTCTGACCAATGATAAATCCCTGTTCTGGTGTTAGAAAAACAATTTTGTACAAGTTAGACGGTACATCTTCAATGGCGCGGTCTTTTTGCCAAGTTTTTCCACCATCTAAACTACAGAGCAAATTACCACTACCCCCAGCTACCCAAATTTCTTCGGGTGTTCGGTAAGCTAAATCAAGTAATCCCCAACTAGTCGAAAACTCTGGATTTTGAGGCTTATCCCAAGCTTCTGCCTCTTCCGGGTTGCTAAACTGCAACTGCCCGCCTCTTGCCAGCAGCCAAAGACGTCCATCTTTACCAAATCCCATGCTTTGGAGCCGCTTGGAACTGTTGCGCTGATGCTGTACCCAAGCATTCTGCCCAGGTTCCCAAGTCGAGTAGAAGTTCCCTCTGGCAGAAACCGCGACGTATTTGCCATCATCTGAGCGGGAGATATTACGGACAACACCGACAGCTTCTTCAACCATCGCCTTCCAAGTCTGACCGGAATCTTTGGTTTGATAAATCGCCCCAACGGTGGTACTCATCTCGGCTGATTTTGGTCCGAGGGCAACAATTGTGTTCGGTGAACCAGGTAATTTCTCGCTTAATGGGATACGAGACCAAGATGAACCACTATCGGTTGTATGTAGTAGAATTCCCGGTTCCCCAGTAACCCATCCTTCATCACCACTA
The DNA here is from genome assembly GCA_902805485.1 of uncultured Coleofasciculus sp. Lineage (GTDB taxonomy): Bacteria > Cyanobacteriota > Cyanobacteriia > Cyanobacteriales > Coleofasciculaceae > CADCTM01. Next base: position 2,075 of record CADCTM010000135.1, read on the forward strand.
AAGCTAATCGCCGTGAAGCGATAACTTTGGTCTCCCAACTCCAATTTTCTCTCCTGCCAGGTTTTGCCACCATCTGTGGTTTCGAGAATTGTGGAATTAGTCCCGACAATCCACCCATGACTAGGATCACCCGTAAAAGCAACATCCTGTAAGGTAGAGTCCGTTGGTAGGGGAACGACCTGCCAGGGGTTATAGCTCAGTTGTTGAGCATAGCCACAGCTGATACAAATGAAGGTAACTGCCAATACTATTACAATTTGTTTCAGCGTTCTCACGAAATAGCTCATAGCGTCCAGAACTGGTAAAAGCGAATTCTCTATCCTTCCTGTGGCAATGTTTTCTTTGAGAGAAAGCCACTGCTGAAAAGAGCGCCCGTCAAGCAATCCAACTGAATTCCTATCGGTAATCGCCCAAAAGCTGCAATCGGCAAGATTTCAGCCTAAACCGTAAAGACTTAGAAAAAATAGAAATCCTACGGCTAAAGCACCAAAAATCAGAAGATTCTTCTGACCAG
>CADCTM010000135.1:2598-4506 GCA_902805485.1 uncultured Coleofasciculus sp.
AGGGGTCAAGCGGTTAACTCCTAAACCGTAGTTCAAATTCTCCTGAAATCCAGACGGGGAGTCTTTTGCGCCCACATTCTCAAACTGAGAAGTCCGAACGCCACAAACTGGGCAACGCCAATCAGGTGGTAACTCTTCAAACGGTGTCCCAGGCGGGATACTACGATTGTTGTCTCCTTTGCTCGGCTCGTACACATAGCCGCAAGAGCGACATTCGTAGCTAGCTGGTGCTTGTTCAGCAAGGGTTTGCTCGTTGGCTTGCTCGCTCATTACTCACAGAAAATATTAGGAAGCAAATCTTAAAATCTATGTTAAAAATTATCGCATAACTGTGTGAGTTTCCCACCTAAGTGGGATTCATTTCTACGCCAGCCGGATTAAATAAAGGCGATCGCCTCTTTCCAGACTGAGTACGGCTGTGTCCAGAATGTCAATCGATACGATTACCTTTAACAATGCTCTGCCAAGGCTTCTGGAATTCAGACAGAGCAAGCCGTTCTATAATAATGTAAAGAAGTAATAACGCAAGTTTTTAGTGGCACTTACCGATTGTGTTTGTTCTTAGCGGCTACGAATATCTCTTAGGTTTCTTTCTGGCTTGCAGCTTAGTCCCCTTGCTGGCACTGTCTGCGTCTAAACTGCTGCGACCCAACACTCGCGGTCCAGAGCGGCGTACCACGTACGAATCCGGCATGGAACCGATTGGCGGCGCCTGGATTCAGTTCAACATCCGATACTATATGTTTGCCCTCGTCTTCGTGGTCTTCGATGTTGAGACTGTATTCTTGTACCCTTGGGCGGTGGCATTCAATCAACTCGGACTTTTAGCTTTCATTGAAGCCCTAATCTTTATAGCAATTCTTGTAGTTGCTCTGGTTTATGCATGGCGCAAAGGAGCCTTGGAATGGTCATGAACTCCAACATTACACCGGACAGCCCATTAGCTCAACAACAAAAACAGCAAATTTTTAATCCAGCAGAACGTCCTGCTGTTACTCAAGACCTCTCAGAGAACGTCATCTTAACAACAGTTGATGACCTTTATAACTGGGCGCGACTTTCCAGCTTGTGGCCAATGCTCTATGGAACAGCTTGCTGCTTTATCGAGTTTGCCGCATTAATCGGCTCCCGCTTTGACTTTGACCGCTTTGGTCTCGTTCCCCGTTCCAGCCCCCGGCAATCTGATTTAATCATTACAGCCGGTACAATCACGATGAAAATGGCACCAGCGCTAGTTCGTCTCTACGAGCAAATGCCAGAACCAAAATACGTGATCGCGATGGGAGCTTGTACGATCACTGGTGGGATGTTCAGCGTTGATTCCACAACTTCCGTACGGGGAGTTGATAAATTAATTCCAGTAGACCTATACATTCCTGGTTGTCCTCCTCGTCCCGAAGCGATCATTGATGCGATCATCAAGCTACGTAAAAAAGTGGCGGATGAGTCCATGCAAGAACGCGGGAAGCTCAATCAAACCCACCGCTACTACAGCACAACTCACAAAATGAACATTGTGCCAGATATCTTGACGGGTAAGTACCTACAATCCGAGACTCGTTATAACCCACCGAAGGAGTTGACAGAAGCGATGGGAATCCCCGTCCCCACAGCGCTCAAGTCTTCCGTGAAAGAGGAGGTAAATCGTGGCTGAAGAAGAGTCTAAATCTGCTGCGGGTTCAGGAGAATTAGCGCCAGCGACAACTGGCGATGCCACAATTGTTGAAGTCGGTAAGGTGTCTCAGTGGCTAACCGAAAATGAGTTTGAGCATCAAGCTTTAGAGCGCGATCATTTGGATGTAGAAATCATCAGAGTCGAGCCAGATTTTCTTATCCCGCTTGCCACGGCTCTTTATGCCTACGGATTCAATTACCTCTCATGTCAAGGTGGTTATGATGTGGGACCTG
>CADCTM010000136.1 GCA_902805485.1 uncultured Coleofasciculus sp.
AGGGTAAATAGTAGACCTAAGCCCCCAACCCTGCAACCCTAGCAAGGGAAGGGGGAGCAAGAGTAAGATGCTCCTTTCAACTCACAAATATGATTCCGGTTTCCCGCAATAGTCCTCCCAGGGCTAGGACGTATCTGCAAACTTCCTTGACTTCGTTTCTCTCGGTCGAGATCCCCTTAAATCGGGGCTAGAAAGGGAGGATAAACTCAAAGTCTCCCTTCTTCAAGGGGGATTTAGGGAGATCTCACCTTCAAAAACGAAGCCAGGGAAGTTTGGCGGCACGCCCTAGGGGAGTTAATTCAACCTTTGCCAGAGGTCTACCATCAAACTACCTTTTGTAGTTAAACTCCCAAATCCTGACGCGGGTTAAAATTCTCAAGCTGCCGCAACTTTTCATACAATTCTCGAACCTGCGGACTGGGATCTCTTGGCGCGACAATTTGAATTTCTACTAACTGATCGCCGCGATTACCATTAGCATCAGGGTAGCCTTTACTAGCAAGACGTAATCTTTGACCAGACCTCACACCACTCGGCACATTCATTTTCACCCTGCCATCCAGCGTTGGGACTTCGACGGGGCCACCCAAAACCGCTTCACTTGGCGTTACGGGGACTTGACAAAAAACATCCGACCCCTCCAGTTTAAAAAAAGGATGAGGAGCAACGGTAATTCTTAAGTACAAATTGCCGCCCTCGATGCCTTGACCTTTAAGACGTACCCGTTGCCCTGTAACCATGCCCCCAGGCATATCAATCTCCAAAGAGCGTCCATCTTCCAGGCGAATGCGCTCTCGTCCACCCACATAAGCTTTTTCCAGAGGCAACGTTAGCCGCGCTTCGACATCTTTACGGTTGGGGCGAGGATTAACGGTAGTGTAAGTTTTGGTTGTACCAGGTCGATAAGCATCAGAGCTATTAACCCTTGTCCCAGCGCGGTCAGAAGTAGTAGCAGTCGCCCTGGCGGGAGGACGTTGTAAGAGTTGTTCGACAAAGCTGTTAAAGTCGCCAAACTGACTAAAATCGGCTTCTTGGGTAGAAGTCCGACCTGTGCCGTTACGTTCATTCGTTCTAAAAGTCGAAGCTTTCGGCGCTTTTTTAGTGAAGCTTTTTTTCTTTAAAAACTTACTAAACTGGTCATATTGCGATCGCTTATTCGGGTCAGAAAGAACCTCATAGGCTTCGCCAATATCCTTAAACTTTTCCTCTGCGGTTTTGTCTCCCGGATTCATATCGGGATGATACTGCCGAGCAAGTCGCCGAAAAACCTTTTTAATTTCGTCGCTGGATGCCTCTGTTGGTACACCCAAAATCTCGTAGTAATCCCGAAAGTTTTGCATAGATATTAGTTAGTCATTAGTCATGAATCATTGGGCATTAGTCATTAGTCAAGCTTGTGACAAACAACTAATAACTATTTAAAACCAGTCATCATCGTCTTCATCCCAATCATTTTGAAGCGGCGCATTGCGCGAGCGCTCCCTTGGCGGACGAGTCCCGCCAGTACCAGAAGAATCACGCCCATAAGAATCACGACCTGAATCACGATTATAGGGGTCACGACTGTATGGGTCACGACTGTATGGGTCACGACTGTATGGATCGCGGCGTTCATAGCGATCGCTTTCTCGGTCATTATCCCCTGTAAAGGTACGACGAATTGAACCAAAAAAGTCATCCTCGTCCTCGTCAGAATATTGTAGCCGCACCTCTCGCTTCAACTCATTAAGCGCATCCTGAAGATCAGACTGGGTTCGGTCAATTGTACGATCATCATCCCGTTTGAGCGCTTCTCGCAGTTCCTGAATTAATGCTTCAATCCGACGCCGATGCATTCCTGCAAACTGGGAGCCAAAATCGAGCGCCACATCTTTAAGTTTCCGTTCCGCCTCAGTGGTCAAAGTCTGAGCGCGGTTGCGCTTCTCCACTCGTTCACGGCGCTGTCGGTCAATTTGAGCAAATTTCTCTGCCTCGCGAATCATCTCATTCACTTCCGACTCACTCAAGGTACTCGCCCCTTGAATTGTCACCGTCTGTTCTCGCCCGGTTGTTTTATCTAACGCCGTGACTTGTAAAATTCCATTTGCATCAATATCGTAAGACACCTGAATTTGTGGGACACCCCGTGGTGCTGGCGGAATTCCTGTTAGCTTAAACCGCCCCAAAGATTTATTATCCGCCGCCATTTCTCGCTCACCTTGGAGGGCATGAACTTCCACCAAAGTCTGATTATTTTCCGAGGTCGAGAAGATGTCAGAGCGTCGAACCGGGATCGTCGTATTGCGGGGAATCAGCTTTTTCATCACCCCACCAATGGTTTCTAGTCCCAGCGATAACGGCGTCACGTCCAACAACAGGAGATCCGGTTTCACTTCACGGGTAAGAATTCCTGCCTGAATAGCAGCGCCAACGGCGACAACTTCATCTGGATTGACATTTTGATTGGGTTGTTTATCAATTAAGCTCCGCACCAGTTGTTGCACCAGGGGGATACGAGTTGAACCCCCAACCAAAACCACTTCATCGATTTGAAAAGGACTCAATCCCGCATCAGACAATGCCCGTTTTAAAGGGCGACGCAAGCGAGCGATCAAATCAGCGCACAAATCCTCAAACTGCGAACGAGTCAGCCTTGTTTCCAAGTGCTTTGGGCCATCCTCCGTCGCTGTAATGAAGGGTAAATTAATGTCTGTCACCCCGACCCCAGAAAGTTCAATTTTCGCTTTTTCGGCGGCTTCATAGAGGCGCTGGAGGGCTTGGCGCTCACGTCTGAGGTCTACCTTTTCTGTTTCCAAAAATTGCTCTGCCAACCAGTCCACGATTTTCCGGTCAAAATCATTGCCTCCTAGTTGGGTATCACCACTGGTTGCCTTGACCTCAAACACGCCATCCCCAACTTCCAGGATCGAGACATCAAAGGTCCCGCCACCCAGGTCAAATACCAAAATTGTCTCACTTTCCTCCCGCTCCAACCCATATGCCAAAGAGGCGGCGGTTGGTTCATTGAGTATCCGCAGAACCTCCAAACCCGCAATTCGTCCGGCGTCCCGTGTCGCTTGCCGCTGCGAGTCATTAAAGTAGGCGGGAACCGTAATCACCGCACCCGTTACAGGTTGTCCCAGATAGCGCCCTGCCTCCGAAGCCAATTTCTGCAACACCATTGCCGAAATCTCTTCCGGTGCAAAGTCTTTCTTCAAGCGAGGACACTTCGCTTTGATATTGCCATTTTCATCAGGGCGAATCGTGTAGGTTACGCGCCTGGATTCTGGACTAATTTCGGTATACTTGCGGCCAATAAATCGCTTGACGCCATAAAAAGTATTTTGAGGATCGAGTACCGCTTGGCGACGTGCCATTTGTCCAACCAGGCGTTCCCCATCCTTATTAAAGCCGACCACCGAAGGGGTTGTCCGCATGCCTTCTGCATTGGCAATCACAACCGGCTTGCCACCCTCCATGACAGCTACCACGGAGTTTGTTGTACCTAGGTCAATGCCGACTACCTTGCCCATGCGTGCTTTAATCTCCTCTCGATGAATGGTGTCAACTTCTTCGCTTCGACGTGTAGTTTAAAGGGTTTAATCACCAATTTACCACCCAGGCTCCGTTGCTTTGAGCCGAGGATGGGTTCTGAACATATTCTATCGTGCGGGAACGGTAGGTCTGTTGGTGGTGAGAAGAGTTGGCAGGTTGTGGAGGTTAGGGCAGTCCCCAGATTTTGATGGTTTTGTCATAACTTTTACTGACAAGAGTTTGCCCATCCGGGCTGATGGCGACTGAAGTAACCCAGTCTGAATGCCCTTCCAGAGTTCTTATCAATTCTCCAGTCGGGAGATGCCAAACTTTGATGGTTTTGTCCCCACTCCCACTGACAATAGTCTGCCCCGAAGGGCTGATGGCGACGGAACGAACACTGCTTGAATGCCCTTTTAGAGTTTTTTGCAATTCCCCAGTGTGGAAATTCCAAACTTTGATGGTTTTGTCCATACTCCCACTGACAATAGTCTGCCCCGAAGGACTGATCACAACTGACTTAACTATGGATGAGTGTCCGACAAGAGTTTTTTGCAATTCCCCATTGTGAAGATTCCAAACTTTAATTGTTTTGTCAAAACTCCCACTAACAATAGTCTGCCCCGAAGGACTGATCGCGACTGCAGAAACCCCACCTAAATGCCCGACAAGAGTTCTTTGCAACTCCCCATTGTGAAGATTCCAAACTTTAATGGTTTTGTCCCAACTAATGCTATCGTCCCAACTACCACTAACAATAGTCTGCCCCGAAGGACTGATCGCGACTGCAGAAACCCAGCTTAAATGCCCTTCAAGAGTTCTTTGCAATTCCCCATTGTGAAAATTCCAAACTTTAATGGTTTTGTCAAAACTCCCACTGAAAAGAGTCTGCCCATCCGGGCTGATGGCGACAAAGTTAACCGTGCCTAAATGCCCTTCAAGAGTTCTTTGCAATTCCCCATTGTGAAGATTCCAAACTTTGATAGTGTTATCCATACCCCGACTCCTACTGACAATAGTTTGCCCATCGGGGCTGATGGCGAAGGCTTTAACCCAGAATGAATGCCCGTCCAAAGTACGTAAGCACTCAAAAAATCGCCAGGGATTGCATTCTTTTAATGCCTGTTTAACTTTCGGTTCTGTCCTTTCCTTAAGTAGCAGATATGCCGTCTTTTCTACCTGTGTTGATTCATCCTGCAAAGCCCGAATCATCAAATCTAAACCAGCTTCTCCATACTTCAAAGCTTCCGATAGTGCAGCAATTCTTTGCTCTTCTATTGCACTATCCAAGCGCCTCTTAACACCTTCCAACCCTCCCAAAATTGCACTACCTGTAGGGATTGGGGTTTGTCCTCCAAGTACGGCGTCGAATTCTTGCGGCTGATTAGGATGATCTGGCATGACACCTTTACCTCTGGAGCGCTTGTCGTTAGGCTAACTCACCGCTTCTGCAAAGGAAAAGCTGATGCTTGCAAGATTTACGGAAATTTACCTTTAAACCACCTCTGTGTGAGTAGTGGAGTGTTTTGAAACCCGGAGATCCCCCCCAGCCCCGCGAGGATTCTCGCGGGGAGAATACATTCAAAGTCCCCCTTCTTCAAGCCGGAGCTTTCGTGAGGAGATTTAGGGGGATCTCCGTCTGACTCCGCAGTTTTAAAACACGCTCTAAAATTGATGAAAGCTAGGAACTACCCAATCCTGTAGTCCCAATGTCTATTCCTTGGCAGAGGCAATGTTAGGATGGCATTTGCGTATTTGGTTAGGGATTGATGGCAGAAACACTTTTATTCAACGCGCTCCGGGAAGCCATTGATGAAGAAATGGCTCACGATGAAGCTGTATTTGTTCTCGGTGAAGACGTAGGTCACTATGGTGGTTCCTACAAAGTCACCAAAGGTTTGTACGAAAAATACGGTGAGCTGCGGGTTCTCGATACCCCGATCGCCGAAAATAGTTTTACAGGGATGGCAGTCGGTGCGGCAATGACCGGGTTACGACCGATTATTGAAGGCATGAACATGGGCTTTTTGCTGCTGGCATTCAACCAAATTTCCAACAATGCAGGGATGCTACGCTATACATCCGGCGGCAACTTCAACATTCCCATGGTAATTCGTGGTCCTGGTGGTGTGGGGCGTCAATTAGGGGCGGAACATTCCCAGCGACTAGAAGCTTACTTTCAAGCGGTTCCAGGTTTAAAAATCGTTGCCTGCTCGACACCCTATAATGCCAAGGGGTTACTCAAAGCGGCAATCCGCGACAATAATCCCGTATTGTTTTTTGAACACGTCCTTCTCTATAACTTAAAAGAAGACTTGCCCGAACAAGAGTACGTGTTGCCTCTCGATAAAGCCGAAGTTGTCCGCAGTGGCAAAGATGTCACAATTTTGACCTACTCGCGGATGCGTCACCACGTTCTGCAAGCGGTGAAACCGTTGGAAAAAGAAGGGTTTGATCCAGAAGTGATTGACTTGATTTCCCTAAAGCCCTTGGATTTTGACACGATTGGTGCTTCAATTCGCAAAACCCACCGGGTGATTATTGTGGAAGAGTGCATGAAAACCGGTGGTATTGGGGCAGAATTAACGGCATCAATTAATGACCGCTTATTTGATGAACTGGATGCACCCGTGCTGCGCCTCTCTTCTCAGGATATACCAACGCCTTATAATGGCGCTTTAGAGAATTTAACAATTGTCCAACCTCAGCAGATTGTCGAGGCTGTGCAAAAGATGGTGGCACTAAGGGTTTAAGCTAAGTAAATTCAGGGAATTGCGGCTCGACCGATCGCCGTCAAAACCGATTATGATATCACTGGATGCGGCAGTTCGGAAGTTATGCAAAGACAGCGTTTAATATTAGCCTTGATTGTCGTCCTTGTGATTGCAGCAATCACGGTGCTGGTAAAAATTCCTATTCAGTTGGGACTAGATTTACAAGGCGGCGCACAACTGACAATTCAGGTCAAGCCGACGGCAGAGATAAAAAAAATCACACCAACGGAACTGGATGCGGTTAAAAGTGTTGTTGAAGGACGGGTAAATGGACTTGGGGTGTCAGAACCCGTGGTTCAAACCGTTGGTTCTGACCAAATCCTGGTGCAGCTTCCTGGGGTAAATGACCCACAACAAGCAGAACGGGTGCTAGGGGGTACGGCACAGCTAGATTTTCGGAAACAAAAACCGGGAACCGAGGCACAGTTACCGATTGAACAGCAGGTAAAACAGGAATTATTAATAAAGCAGGAAGCGCTAAGGGAGGCGAAAGATGAAAAGGCGATCGCTGAAAATCAAGCCGCCCTCAAACGTAGTAATGATGCGATCTTAAACCTGTTTGAACCAACTGGCTTGACAGGCAAAAACCTCAAAGACTCCCAACCAGAACCGACTCAAGGGAACCAAGGCTGGAATGTCGCCCTGCGCTTCGATCAAATCGGAGGGGAAAAATTTGCTCAACTAACCAAGGATTTGGCAGGAACCGGTCGTACGATTGGGATTTTCCTGGATAATGCTCTGATTAGTTCGCCCACAGTGGGACCAGAATTTGCCCAAACTGGCATTACAGGCGGTGGTGCGGTGATTACCGGCCGCTTCACAGTCCAAGGTGCTAATGAGTTAGCCGTGCAACTGCGAGGCGGTTCATTACCCGTACCTGTGGAAATTGTCGAAAATCGGACTGTTGGGGCAACTCTAGGGCGAGATAGCATCCAGCGCAGTATCTATGCAGGGATTGGTGGTCTAGTTTTAGTTTTGATTTTCATGGCAGTTTACTACCGACTTCCTGGTGTAATTGCTGATGTTGCCTTGGTAATTTATGCACTACTCACCGTCGCGGCTTTTTCGCTGTTGGGTGTTACCTTAACCTTGCCGGGAATTGCGGGTTTTATCCTCAGTATCGGGATGGCAGTGGATGCGAATGTGCTGATTTTTGAGCGGACACGAGAAGAGTTGCGGTCAGGCAAGACGTTGTATCGCTCCGTTGAATCAGGATTTTATCGCGCATTTTCGAGTATTTTGGATGGTAACGTAACGACAGTGATTGCCTGTGCGGCACTGTTTTGGCTGGGTTCTGGGTTGGTGAAGGGCTTTGCTTTGACACTGGGTTTAGGGGTAGTCGTGAGTATGTTTACCGCGCTTACCTGTAGTCGCACCTTCCTGCTGATAATGGTTCTAGGATTTCCAGGGTTGCGCCAGAAGCCGGAACTATTTATTCCTAACCCACCCGCACCCGTGAAATCATAGGCACAGGCATAACGATGAAACTTAATGTCATAAAACAGCGATCGCTTTGGTGGACGATATCGGCTGGCATCATCCTAGCTGGCATCATCAGTATGGTGATTTCTACGATCCAGTTGGGTTCTCCTTTACGTTTGGGTCTAGATTTTGTCGGCGGTACACGCCTGCAATTAGAACGAGATTGCACAAAACCTGGTAACTGCGATAAACCCATCGATATCACGGCAGTTCGACAAGTGATGGAGGCTGAGGGATTAGGTAATAGCAGTATCCAAATTTTGGGGGACAAACAACAAGCCCTAACAATTCGGACAAAGAACTTAAATGTCGAACAACGTACCAAATTACTGGATACTCTCAGCGGAAAAATTGGAGCGTTTGACCCGAAGACTGTCCAGAATGACACGGTTGGTCCAACTTTGGGTAAGCAATTGTTTACCTCTGGAATGCTGGCGATCTTCCTCTCGTTTGCCGGTATCCTGCTATACCTGAGCTTTCGATTTCAGTTCGACTACGCCTTCTTTGCCTTTGTTGCCCTATTCCACGATGTTTTTATTACTGTTGGCATATTCTCTATGTTGGGTTTGGTGCAAGGTATAGAAGTTGATAGTTTATTTGTGGTTGCAATTCTGACAATTATTGGTTTCTCGGTCAATGACACTGTGGTGATTTATGACCGGGTACGGGAGGTTATTAGCTTAAATCCAGAGCAAGACATTAGCCAAGTTGTCGAGGATGCGGTGAATCAAACCTTAAGTCGGTCGATTAATACCACATTAACCGTGCTGCTGACGTTATTCTCAATCTTCCTGTTTGGCGGCGAAACTCTGAAAAACTTTGCTCTATCCCTAATTATTGGCTTTACAGCCGGCGCTTATTCTAGTATTTTCATTGCTAGTACGTTGCTTGCCTGGTGGAGAGAGCGCACAGTTAAAACAATTAAAAATTAAGAATGTAAAATTAATTACTGCTTTTAATTTTTAATGATGAACTTACGGCAAAAATGGATCAGCCAGATGACCAAATCACTCAAATAGCATCCGACTCCGATCCGACCTTTAAGGCACAGGTACAACGGTTACATCAGTTAACGGTCTATGGTCGCTGGTTGCTAGTCAGTCTTCTTTGGACAACGCTTGTACCTTTGAGTCTATGGCGTTGGGGCTATGAAATTTCTCTGATGCGATCATATTTTACCTGGTCAGCCCTGCGCTATGGTATTATCTTCAATCCCCTACCTGCAATGAGTCTGGGTCTTTGTATTGCGATAACTGTTGCCGTCTTAGTTTGGCAGAGTCGCAATATACTAGTAGGAATTCCACCCCAAGAACAGAAACGTCTAGAGCAACAAGTCCGTCGAATTTCGCGGCAGGGGCCAAGTCACCCGTTGTGGAAGTGGATTTTTCAAGTCCCATGAACCTACAGTTGGCTTAAATTCAAAATCTCAGTAATTCTTATATTTGTCCTTAAACCAGTGTCAGGCTTGAGTTTACTACATGGTCTGATTAATCTCCTCAGCAACTCGTTTAAGGCGTCTGAGTTGCGCTTTCATGTCTTTCTGTGTCCAACTAGCAGCAAAGGTATTGAAACCCCAGCTAATCAAAGGATTCGGAACATCAAACTCAAAACGATTAAGAAGAAGTGTCCCTTGATCATCTGGTTGACACTCCCAGCGATCGCTTCCTTGAAAAAATCCCTTAAACTCCCAAATGACTAAACCCGGTTCCCGTGCCACAACAACACTATTAAGGGTAGGCTGCAACAGGGGAATTTGAATCACAAAGCGACTGCGACTTCCAACATCCGTACTCCACTCGCCAATCGGTTCACAGCGCAAAGCTGGGTTGAGCCAGCGGTGCATTAAAATTTGGTCAGTAATACAACGCTCAACCATAGTAGCGCTGGCATTGATTTGGATCGATTGTTCAAATTGAGTTGACATGAGTTAATAACTGCTACAAAGTGGCATTGAGATCTGTAATTAATTAGTTTGGTTATTCGCCATTTCCTGTTGACTAATTGACGGCTGCGTGTTCATACTCAACCGTTAGCATTACCGTTTTGAAAGCTAAATCGGTCGGAAAAGCTGATTTGGGCGATGTTCAAGATTGTTAATCATCTGTTCTTGATTATGATGTCATAGCAAAAAAAGGAGACATTAGCCCTAAAACCAGCAAACTGTGGATTCTTGTGGCTTAATTATCCATATGGATGGAGTTAAAGCCGCGATTTGAAGTATAAAGTTGTTCATGAACCTCTCAGGCAATCATCTTCAAGGCGCTGCCTCCCTGGTGACGAAGGGACTAATAGATTGAGAAGATCAATACCATTCATCACACTCAGCACAGTCGTCATCAGCCCCGTGTTGAAAAAGTGAAATTTGAGAATAAGGCAAGAAGGAAGACATGAATGAAACTTGGGTAGGTATCGTCCAAATTGTGGGAATGGGTGTACCGCGCTGGGGGCATCCAGTTTTGGCACAGGCACTCGGTCAACGTGTAGCACCCATTCAGACGGGATATGGACCTGTTGACAGCGTTATCGGTCAACTCAGCCTATTTTTACCTCAAATCCTGGGAGCGATCGCGATCCTGGTAATCGGTATTATCATTGCCAACATTGCTGCCGGCATAACCAAAGCGCTACTCAAACGCACCAATGTTGATAATAAACTCGCAGAGTGGGTAACTGGACGCCAGGGAGCCGAGGATGCGCCTCAAATCGAAGAATGGATCTCCGGTGCCGTTTTCTGGCTGATCATTGTCTTTACGGTTGTGGCGGTTCTCAACACCCTCAACCTCCAAGGCGTTTCTTTACCCCTCAATAACTTTCTCAGCCAAATTACTGGCTTCTTGCCAAAGCTTCTTGGTGCAGCGATCTTCTTGGGTGTTGCCTGGTTACTTGCTACCATCGTCAAGCTCATCACCACCAGGGCGCTGCGAGTCATGCGTTTGGATGAGCGTTTAAATCAACAAGTAGAGAGCCAACCCCGCCGCCCAGGAGAACCGCCAGTCGGCACAACTAATCAGTTTTCTCTGGCAGATACGATTGGAAATGCGCTGTACTGGTTCATCTTTCTGCTGTTTCTGCCAGCGATTTTAGACAGTTTGGGCTTACAGGGAACCCTGCAACCCGTACAGCAACTGTTGAATAATATTCTGGGTATTCTACCGAATATTTTGGCAGCGATTTTAATTGGTGCTACGGGTTGGTTGGTTGCTCAAGTGGTACGTCGCATTGTCACCAACTTACTCGCCGCATCCGGTACTGACCAATTAGGGGCACGGTTTGGTTTAAGTCGCACAGCCGGCGGACAGTCTCTTTCTTGGATTCTCGGCACAATAGTCTATGTGCTGATTTTAATTCCTACGGCGATCGCTGCGCTCAATGCCTTGAGAATCGATGCGATCTCAGCACCAGCGATCGCAATGCTCAACCAAATTTTGAGCGCTATCCCCAAAATCTTTACCGCCGGATTGATTCTTGTTGTTGCTTACGTATTAGGGCACTTTCTCAGCGAACTTGTCACCAATATCCTCACGGGCATTGGCTTCAACAATATTTTCCAATGGTTAGGTTTGCCCACACCCCGCGCCAACCGCACAACTACTGTCACCATAACGCCTGAAACACCCCTATACGACGAGTCTTATCCGACTCCACGCGAGACGACTTTACAGCCTTCTACAACTTCCACGCGCACACCGTCGGAATTAGTCGGAATTATTGTCCTTGTGGGCATCATGCTGTTTGCGACAATTGCGGCAACAAATGTCTTGCAAATTGAAGCGTTGACGGCAATTGTCAGTGGTATTGTTGTCGTTGCGGGGCGAATTATCGCTGGGTTAGTTGTATTTGCTGTTGGTTTGTATTTGGCTAATCTTGCCTTTAATTTAATTACCAGCTCTGGTTCTCGGCAATCAAGACTTTTGGGACAAACAGCTCGGATCGCAATTATTGCCCTGGTTTCAGCAATGGCACTGCAACAAATGGGGATTGCTAGCGATATTGTTAACTTAGCCTTTGGACTACTCTTAGGAGCAATTGCCGTTGCGATCGCTCTTGCCTTTGGTTTAGGGGGACGCGATATTGCAGCGACTCAAGTTCGAGAATGGCTCTCATCGTTCAAGGGAAACCAACCACCTGATATTAAATAGCCTTTAATGATGTATAAGGGGTGCAAGGAGTTGCACCTCTTTTACTATTTGGGTAAGGACATCTTGAGGAAAATAAAGAGTTTTAGTAACTACAGCTCAGACACAGATGAAATTAGACTTTTCTATTTAGCTAATAATTCCCAAAAATTTCTCCGAAGGCTCTCAAAATATCAAGATAAAAGTTTCCTTGCATTTGCCGAAATAACTCAAACGGACTATCAGGCGAACCAAAGAATGGTCGTAATGTCCAGGCTAACTGCGTACCAACAAAGGCATAAAGAATCAGCCAAAACCGCAAAATGCTCATTCGTGTTGTCTGCCCTTCTTCATCCTCTTTGGAAAGCATCCCCATGCCTTGATAGAGAAACTTGATGCCAATAAAGCCTGTAATCGCAAAAACTACCACATTCAACAGCTTATAAAACTGATAACTGCGGGTGGAAATGAGGAAAAATAACGTAATCGGAGCAAAGCTGAAGAGTAAGACACTAATCACCGAGACAGATGTCAAAAGCATCGCGAAATGCTGTCCAAAAGTTTTCTTGGAACCAAACAGTATATTAAAGAAATATAAGGTTGGGAAACAAATAATTAAGGTGATTAAGTAGAGCGCTGGAAGTTTAACGGCTGAAGATAGCGCCTGCATCCAACCGTTAAATGAGCCAATAATTGCGCCGTAAATAGCAAAAAAGATGGAACTACACAGCAGCAAAGCCGTATTCTTGCTTTCTAGCTTGATGCCAGCCCGAATTTCTTCAAGAAACGCCGAGCGATCGCGCAGTAGTCCAATTAAGACGTTAAAGGATCTCGTTGCTTGGAATTGACGCTGAATCATCGTTCTTTCCCAAAATCTACCGCCTGTAACTTATTCTAGGTTACAGTTCACCGTTAAACAACAAGCGCTTTGTTGAGCTTTCCGGAATCAAAGAGTAGACAGATTTTCTAGCAGAACGTCTCTACTATTTATGGGAAAAGAAGCGATATTTTGAACCAATTCGTTAATAAAAGTAAGGATTGTTCGGTTTAGGAATTTTTTTGAGCGAATTTGCCTCAATTGTTAATTGTCGTTTTCCTTTAAAAGTTTCGGTAATCATCTTACCTTCAACTTCAAACCAACTATCGGCAGGATAAGCCGTGCGGTTTTCCTTGAGTTTTACGGGTAATCCGACGGGATAGGCATCAGCGGCACAGCAGGTAATTACAAAGCGGGTAATCATCAAGTATTGTGGAGGCAGATCTGTAGGATGAACTGCAAAGCCTTGTACTTTAACCGCTTGCTCGGTGTAGGCGTCGGGTTCTGGGTAAACATTAAGAGTCCGCACCCATTCAATAAGCGATCGCTCTCCTGGGTTACTAACACTCCGAAATGACTGGGGTTGCGCGCGTGTCAAGCTTACAGAGTCTGTAACGCCCCGTTGTATTGCGGTTTGGCTAGCAAAGACTTTCGGTGTAATTACCAACCCTAAAATCGCTGTAACGATGAGCAAAGTACTACTCCAACCGGGTGGAAATAAGCTAATATGTTGACCCACTGGTAGAGTTGGCGTCTTTCCCGATGCCTGTTGACGGACTTGAGTATATAACTGATATCCTCTCAACGCCGCAATCATCAATAAGACAAAACCGGTGACAACAACAATCCCAAAATAATTCGGGTGAATCAGCAAATTTAGTTCGTTATTCAGCCAGTATTTCAGCAACAAAAGCCCCCAACTCGCTAGGGCAAATATATCCAACAAAGGGAAAAATAAATTCTGAAAGTCAGGGCGTCGATACTGGCGTCTTGATGTTGGAGTTGAACTCATATTTTTTAGTTCTTGGTTATTTGGTATTAGCTAGCTAATCTGCAAATTAATAAACAAAGTCAACAAAAATGTTAGTTGTGCTGCCAGGGCAAACAAATAAATAATTGCCCGTGCCTTAAATACAGATAACATCAAGCCGATCGCTTTAAGGTCAATCATCGGACCAAAAATGAGAAATGCCAATAAAGAGCCACTGGTAAACGTTGAGGCGAAGGCGAGGGCAAAAAACGAATCTACCGTTGAACAAATTGACACCACCGCCGCCAAAATCATCATTGCCAGAATTGACGTAACAGGGCCTTGACCTAAACTAATAATAATTTCACGAGGCACACCAACTTGAATGATTGCCGCGATCGCACTTCCAATTACTAATACTCCGCCTAATTCTCGCAACTCCTGTACGGTATTTTCTAACAACAGCCGCAGTCGGTCAGGCAGTGGTTTTGTGGATGGAGCGCCAGATAAAGCGGCTTGTAATACAGTAGTATCCATTCGGAGCGGCGCTCCCGGTTGACCGAGTAAAAAGGAGCCAGACTGCAAAAGCGTTGGTTTTGGCTCTTCTTCGGCAAAAGCCGATTTCCAACTGCCTCCTTGTTTAGTTGCCGGGAGTAGCATTGAGCGAGTGGCATTGGGTTGCAGCAGGGGACGCAAGTCTGCCTGAGCGCTAAAGACACAGGCAATCGACGTAGCAATAGCTAGGGAAAACAGCACCCGCAACACCACGATTTCTGGCTGATCTCGAAACGCTACCCAGGTTGACCAAATTACGATTGGATTAATTGTTGGCGCGGCTAGCAAAAATCCAATCGCAACGGGTGCAGGTGCCCCCTGGAGCAGCAGACGCCGTGCTACTGGCACATTGCCACACTCACACACCGGAAATAAAAAGCCCGCACAACTACCAACAACCGCTCCTAAGAGCGGGTTACGAGGCATGGCAGCAACTAGTTTGCGTTCATCGACAAATAACAGCAATAAGCCGGAGAGTAAAACCCCTAATAGCAAAAAAGGCATTGCCTCAACTAGCAAACTCAAGAAAATGGTGAAGGCGTTATTTAGCTGATTCATGCGGTTCAGATATTGAGGAGGTGTTTTTATTTGAAAGAGGCAGCAAGCGCCATTCTATCGAAAAAGAATGTAATCCTTTTCATGGAATTGATTTATGCCTTGACTGAGGCAATTCGAGAAAAGTTGCGCTCCGCTTCTGGTATGGGTTGCGGTCAGGGCGCATCCAAATTTTGTTGTCATATTTTAAGATGTGTAAGGCACGGGCGTCGGGATATTTGCATTCATCGGGGTACTGTCGGCGGACTGGTAGCCGTTCAAAATCCTTGAAAAGGTGATCACTACCCTACCCTTTACGGAACTCCTACCACGTCACCTCATACAGGCTTTTGAATTAGCTACAATTTCCTAAGTAGCACTTTGTGGAAATTTTTGCAGAACGTTTGATTTATCAACTGTATATAAATATTTCTTTTAGTTAAAGCAAAATAAAACTGTTTTTGTTAATTAAAGATTAACCGAAACTTAATCATTTTTTGCTACTTAATTGAAGGTAAGTCCTTCAAGTTTTGTATAATTTAACGATTAATTTAGCAAAATTGAATGTTAAATTAAAGCTTGAAGTCAGTTCGGTTCTCCAGAAATAATCTCTACAATTGAGTTTTCTTATGCTTGTCTTAAAGGCGTCTTCTACAGAAGTATCAGTGCCTTCCCAGTCAGAGCCGCAGAATTTAAGCCTGGAGTCAACGCTCCAAGAACTCTCCCTCTACGATTTTCAAATCGAATCTTCTCGATTAGGTAAAGAAATCGCTCAGAGATTTCAAGTTAATCCGCTGCTACCAGGAGTTATTCTCATGGAACAGGGAAAGTTTGGAGGAATGATTTCTCGGCGTCGCTTTTTGGAACAGATGAGCCGCCCTTATGGATTAGAACTGTTTTTGAAGCGTCCTCTTCATTCGTTATATCGTTTTGCCACTGCCGAGGTTTTGAAACTAACTGGTGATACGCAAATTGTCGAAGCGGCTCGTCGCTCATTACAACGTTCTGCCGAACTTCTTTATGAACCAATTGTCGTGGAGTTAGAGGAAGGAAATTATCGAC
>CADCTM010000137.1:0-2144 GCA_902805485.1 uncultured Coleofasciculus sp.
CGCCGAACCAAGAGGGATTTCTAACTCGGTAATAATGCCATTAGTACCGTAACCATGATTGATTTTGTGAACGTCATCGCCACGTAATTCAATGACACGAGGTTCATCTTCCATTGTGACAACTCGGACGGCGTGAAGATTTCCGCGATCGCGTAATTGGCCATAAGTAATTGAACCAATTCCCCCACTTCCCCCGGCAATAAACCCCCCAATGGTTGCGGTACGGTAGGTAGAAGGCGCCATCCGCAATTCCCAACCTGTTTCCCTTGCTTTTTTATCAAACGCTGCTAATTTCACCCCAGGTTCAACACAAGCGAGTCCGGGTTTTATCCAACGAATTGCATTCATCCGCGTAGTATCAAGAATTACACCACCGTTGAGGGGAATGCATTGTCCGTAATTGCCGGTACCTGCACCTCGGACAGTTAGTGGCACTTGATATTTAACACAAACGGCGGCGATTTGTAGGACTTCTGCCTCAGTAGTGGGACGTACAACTAAATCCCCTCTTTTACCTGCTAACTTTGGTTGAAGTACTGGACTGAAGTGATAGTAATCTAGGGATAGTTTAGCTACCTGAGTTGGCTCAGTAATTGTTTCTATTCCTGCTAGTTCAGAGGTGATATTATCCCAGTTAGTTGATGGTGTTGTAGTAGTCATTTATTAATTGAATATTTTATTTTTAATCGAACATAAATGCAGATAAAGACCTTAGCGTTTATCTTTAGCGCTTTTCTCTAATAAATCATCAAGTTCGGCATAATCTGGCAAACTTGTATCAATCGCTTTCCCATTTCTAATCACAATTCTGTCATGCTGATTACGAGATAACAATTCACTAAAACTGCGCCCTTTAAATACAATTAAATCAGCAGGCAATCCTACCTTAATTCGCCCGATATTTGGTAAATCAATTAAATCAGCCGCTGTCTTAGTAACAGCACAAGGCCAATTACCATAGGGCATATCTAAATGACCAATTCTCACCGCTTGGGTGAAGACTTCTAACACATCATGGTCGCCAAAACCATAAAACGGATCACGACAATTATCGCTAGCAACTGCAACAGGAATGCCGTATTCTTTGATTTCTTGTAATAGTGTTACTCCCCGCCAACGCGGTGTTCGGTTAGCTTGTCGGTCTTGAAGATAGAGGTTACACATTGGTAAACTAACAATACCAATTCCTGCTTGCTTAACTAACTCTAGCGTTTTTTCTACAACCTCTGGCGTTTGGACTGCTAAACTACAGCAGTGACCGCAAACTATTTGTCTATTGAATTTATTTCTAATAGCTGCTTCGGCTATTTTTTGCAAACAAATTGAGTTAGGATCGTCAGTTTCATCGCTATGAAAATCAATGTCTAAGTTTCGTTCTTTTGCCAGTAAAAATATAGTATCTAATTGGCTATCTAAGTCAGGATGCATATAAGCGACACCGCCGAGAATTCCACCTATTTCGGCAATGAGATCTGCTAAAGCGACACCTTCAGGAGTCTGGTAATAATCAAGAGTAACTAAAGAAACTGCTTGCAATGTTACTCGCTCTTTCCATTCGGTTTGAAGGGCTTTAAATACTCTTAAACTAATCTCGGATTGTTCGCCAAATGAGTCTATATGAGTGCGGATGCCTTGAGTTCCGTGGGCATAGCTACATTTAATTCCAAATTCTAGCCGACGATAGACATCTTCAGCTTGCCAATATTTTTCTCTATCTGTTTTTACGGTTTCCAGAGCACTTGTAAATGTACCATTAGGATTGGGCGAGCGCGTCCATATATGACCTTTATCTAAATGGGTATGCATATCTACAAAACACGGCCAAACTTGCCCACCTCGTAGATTTATTACGGGAGTCTCATCGCTAGCAAAGGTTTCCGCTGGCACTATTTGGCTAATAACACCTCCAGCTATTTCTAGATCAACTAAACATAACCCTTCCCCTGTTGAGTTTTTGGCGATAGTTTTGTCGTCTAAACTTAAGACAGATAGGGAGACATGAGCATTTTTGAGCCAGTAGCGATCGCTTTTTGGAATCATTTCTAGATTTTTGAATTACTCGTTGACAATATTTATTTTAATTTTCCCGTTTTACCGCACTTTCATGCCAATTTTTTAGAATAAAATTCGATAAAATAGTCAGT